>CALGFJ010000308.1 GCA_937881055.1 uncultured Acidimicrobiaceae bacterium
CGATAGGTCGTCCACTTGCCACCCGTGATGTGGATGACGCCGTCGCGCGTATCGGTCACCTGGTGTCGGCGCGAAAGGTCCGCCGTGCGCTCCTTCAACGCTTTCCCGTCGACGGGGGCGAGCAACGGTCGCAGTCCGGCCCACACACCCGTGACGTCACTCGTCGTGAGGTTCGACGACGTAGCGGCGTTGACGGCCTCCAACAGGTACGCGACGTCGTCCGGCGTGCAGTTGGGCTCTTCGAGGTCTCCGTCGTACGCGGTATCCGTGGTGCCGATGTACGTGAAGTCGGCCCCCTCGAAGGGCACGACGAAAATGCTTCGCCGGTCGCCAGTGACATTCAGCACGGCCGCCACGTCGGCCGGCAGTCGATGGCGCGCGACGCTCAGGTGTATGCCTTTGGCCGGTGTGATGCGGTGCGACGTCGTGTGCTCGGCCATCGTGAACACGTCGTCGGCCCACACGCCGGTGGCGTTGACGACGGTCTTCGTGGAGATCGTGATGGGCCGATCCGCGTGGACGTCGTGACAGGTCACGGCGGTGACGCGTCCCGTGTCGTCGTGGCGAATGTCGACGCAACGTACGTACGTCGCGACGTCGACATCGAAATCGAGCGCCGCCGTTTTCGCCAACGCCAGCGCGACGCGGGCGTCGTCGCCTCGGGCGTCGAAGTAGAGGAATCCCGCGACGAGCCGGTCGGTGTTGAGCGTCGGCAGGTACGCGAGCGCCTGTTCACGGGTGATCTTGCGATGGCGTTGCCCGATCCGCCAACCACCGCTCAGGTCATATATACGAAGGGCGGTCGCGTAGCCCTTGACCAGTGCCTTCGAAGCGACGCCGTTGCGACCGAAGAGGGGAACGAGAAACGGGAGCGGCCGCACGAGGAAGGGAGCGTTGTCGAGGAGTCGCTGTCGTTCGCGCAGGTTCTCGTACACCAGACGGAACTCCTTTTGCTGCAGGTAGCGCAGGCCGCCGTGAACCATCTTGGAGGACTTCGAACTGGTACCCGAGGCAATGTCGCCGCCGTCGATTAATGCGACGCGCAGTCCCCGCGACGCCGCATCGAGCGCCACGCCCGCACCGGTCATGCCAGCGCCGACGACGACGAGGTCATAGGTCTCGAGGGCCATCGCTTCGAGCGCGCGCTCGCGTTGGAAAGTGGCCACCAATCAATGCTGGCACAGGGCCGGGACTACCTTGAAAGGCATGGACTTCCAACTTTCAGATGAGCTCCTCGGGCTGCAACAGAGCGTGCGACGACTCGCCCAGGACAAGATCAAGCCGCGCGCTCGAGAGATCGACTCGACGGGCGAATACCCCCAGGACCTCTTCGACGAGTTCCGAAAGGCCGATCTGCTCGGTCTGTGCATTCCCGAGGAGTACGGCGGTTCGGGTGCGGGCATCATGGGCCTCGCCGTCACGATCGAGGAAGTCACGAAGTATTCGAACGTGTTGGGGTTGATGCTCCTCCTCACCCGACTCCCGACGGGACCGATCATGATTGCTGGCACCGACGAGCAGAAGCAGCGCTACCTGCCCGGCATCGCCGCGGGAACCCATCGTGCCGCGTTCTGCCTGTCGGAGCCGGGCGCGGGCTCCGACGTCGCGGGGATGCAGTCCCGGGCCCGCGAGGACGGCGCCGGTGGGTACGTGTTGAATGGCACGAAGTGCTGGATCTCGGGCGGGATGCAGGCCGACTGGTTCGTGGTCTTCGCCAAGACCGGCGACCCGGCGTCGCGAAAGCACACGAGCATCGGCGCGTTCATCGTCGACGCCGACAGCCCCGGTGTGACCCGCCCGCGCGTCGACAAGAAGATGGGCGTGAAAGGAATCGACACCACGGAGATCGTCTTCACCGACGTGAAGGTTCCGGCGACCCAAGTGATCGGCGGAGGGTTCGCCCTCGTCATGCAGTCGCTCAACGCCATGCGGCCCATCGTCGCGGCGCGCGGGCTCGGCCTCGCCGAAGGGGCCCTCATGTACGCGACCGAATACGTGAAGAGTCGTGAAGCATTTGGAAAGACGATCGCCGAGTTCCAGGGCATTCAGTGGGAGATCGCCAAATGCGCGACCGAGATCGAGGCGGCCCGACTGCTCACCTATCGCGGCGCGTGGCTCGCCGACCAGGGCTGCTTCACCAAGGAGTACGTGCCGATGCTCTCGATGTGTAAGTACTACGCGTCAGAAGTGGCCGTGAAGGCGTCGGGCCTCGCGGTCCAACTACTCGGCGCGGCCGGCTACATGGAAGAGCATCCGACCGAGATGTTCTATCGCGACGCACGTCAACTCACGATCGTCGAAGGCACCAGCCAGATCCAACTGGGCCTCATCGCCAAGGGCGTCCTCAGTCACGACCTGTGGTGGGACTGACCAATCGGTAGAACGCTCGAACCTACACTGACAACGTGAGCGGTCCACTTGACGGATTGAAAGTTGTCGAGTTGGCGGGGATTGGACCGAGTCCCTACGCCTGCATGTTGTTGGCTGACCTCGGAGCGAACGTGTTACGAATCGAACGCGGCGACGCCGACGCCGACCACGAAACGACGTGGGAGGTCCTCAATCGTTCGCGTCCTTCGGTCGCGGTGGACCTGAAGAACGCCGCCGGACGCGACCTGGTGCTGGAACTGTGCGAGCAAGCCGACGTCCTGATCGAGGGGTTTCGACCGGGCGTGACCGAGAGGCTCGGGTTGGGACCCGAGGACGTCGCCGCGCGAAATCCCCGTCTGGTGTACGGAAGGATGACGGGGTACGGGCAGGATGGCCCGAACGCCCAGCGCGCGGGCCACGACATCAACTACATCGCGGTGTCGGGGGCGTTGTGGCCGATCGGACGTCGGGGCGAGTCACCGGTACCGCCGCTCAACCTGGTCGGGGACTTTGGCGGGGGATCGCTGTTCCTGGTCTTCGGGGTCGTCGCGGCGGTGCTCTCCGCGCGCAGCACCGGCGAAGGTCAGGTAGTTGACGCGGCGATGGTGGACGGCTCGGCGTCGCTCATGGCCCTCAGTCACGCGCTCATGAACGCGGGACTGTGGCACGAGGAACGCGGGACGAACCTCCTCGACACCGGCGCGCCTTTTTATGAGGTCTACGAGACCCGGGACCACCTGTACATGGCGGTCGGCGCAATCGAAGCCAAGTTCTACGAGGAGCTTCTGGCCGGTCTCGGGTTGGAAGGTGCCGACCTGGTGGCCCAGTTCGATCGTGCGTCGTGGCCGGCTATGAAGGAACGATTCGCCGAGGTATTCCGGGAAAAGACGCGCGAGGAGTGGACGGAGATCTTCGCCGACACCGACGCCTGCGTGACGCCGGTCCTCAGTCCGCGCGAGGCCGCGCGTCACCACTACAACACCTCTCGTGACGTGTTCTCACTCGACGGCGACATCCAGCCTCAACCGGCGCCGCGGTTCTCCAAGACGCCGGGCGCGATCGGACGATCGCCGGGGAAGGCCGGATCGGGCACGCGCGACGGACTACTCGGTTGGGGAATCGATTTGAATCGCCAAGAGGCGCTACGCGCCGCCGGAGCCTTCGGTTAGATGTTGACCACGGGGCAGGTCAGAGTCCGGGTGATTCCGGGCACCTTTTGGATCGCGCCCACGATGAACTTTCCGAGGTCGTCGACGCTCTCGGCCTCGCAGCGCACGATGACGTCGTAGGGGCCGGTCACCTCAAAGGACTCCAGCACGCCGGGTACGGCGCGGGTCGCGAGCACGACCGCTTCGCTCGAGCCGATCTCGGACTGGATCAAGATGTACGCCTGAACTCCCATGGAGGACCTTTCGTTTCAAGTCCCTCCATATTGCCCGATTCTCGAGGACTCGCGCTAATCGTCGCGGAAACGCTTCCCGATGTGCCACTGGAAGCAGTAGTCGCATCGGTAACTGTCGAGGTCAACACCACTCAGCGTCCAGGCCAACTGCGCCGCGCTCTTCGCCTCACTCTGTGTGCGGTACGAATTCTTCGGCGATCCGTCGCGGCTGAAGTGTGAGGCGACTCGTCCGAGCGGCTTGGTCACCGGTTTCGCTGCGCGCCGTCGCTTCATCGACCCTGAGATTACTCACCTCGTTAAAGTCTGAGTCGTGACCTCGCATCTCGAGACCGAACAGATCGTGACCTCGTCGACCCAGGTCGACGATGAGGATCACGAACGATTCACGCACATCGTCCTCGAGGGTTACACGCCAAAGGACGGCGAGTTCGTGGCCCTGGATAATTCGGTCGTCGGCGCCATGATCAACGCGACGCCGGTACGGGCGCTGTGCGGCAAGGTCTGGGTGCCGGGGCGAGATCCCCAGAAGTACCCGATCTGTCCCACGTGTAAAGAGATCGCCGAGTCATTGGGATGGTCACTGCCTTCGAACTGAGCAACGGCGCACGCACCGGCTCGTAGGCTCAACGTCCATGACGCGCGCTCTCGTCCTTCGACACCACCCGGAAGATCACTCGGGCCTCATTGGCGAAGCGTTCGAGTCGCGCGGGTACGAGATCGACCTGCGGATGATGAACGAGGACAGCGTGACGCCGTCACTCGAGGGATACGACGTCTTCGTCATTCTCGGATCGAAGAGCGCGGTCTATGACAAGGAGGTCGAGCAGGCGTGGTTCGGTCGCGAACTCGGCCTCATCGCCGAGGCGCAGCGGCGCGACATCCCAGTGTTCGGAATCTGTTTCGGGGCCCAGGCGCTCTGTCTCTATCACGGCGGCGTCGTCGAACGCTCCGACGAACCGGAAATCGGATGGTACGACATTGACGCGCAGAATGGCTCGGGCATCGCGTCCGGTCCCTGGTTTGAATTCCACTTCGATCACTGTCGACTGCCCGACGGGGCGCAACTGTGGGCGACGTCTCCGCGCGCGGTGCAGGCCTTTTGCGTCGGGCGCGACGTGGGCGTGCAGTTCCATCCCGAGATCGATCACCTCCAACT
>CALGFJ010000309.1 GCA_937881055.1 uncultured Acidimicrobiaceae bacterium
CGCCGCTGTACCTGCGAGAGGCCGACGCCGTCGCCAACTTCACGACCCGCGAGCGTTCCCAGTGACCGACGCGTGGCAGATCCGCCTCGCCGAGCGTCGCGACATCGCAGAACTGCTCGTGATCGAAGAGGCGCAGTTCCCCGAGCCCTGGACCAAGCGGATCCTGCTCGATGAGATTGAGAACACCGAAACGCGCCGCTACACGGTGGCGGTCGAAAAGAAGCGAATCGTGGGCTATTTGGGGATCATGTTCGTCCTCGAAGAGCTGCACGTCAACACCATCGGGACCCTCCCGCGCGAGGAGGGCCGGGGAATCGCCACTTCGCTGCTCGACGACGCCTGGGCCGACGCCAAGGCGCGCGGCATCATACGCGCGACGTTGGAGGTTGCCGTTTCCAACAAACGCGCGGTCGATCTCTACTACCGCTACGGATTTCGTCCGGTCGGCGTTCGAAAGAACTACTACGAGAAGAGCAACGAGGACGCCTTGATTCTCTGGGCCGACCTCTCGACGGAACCCTCGAAAGCGCCACCTACGCTGGAATGATGGGTTTGGTCCTCGGAATCGAGACGAGTTGTGACGAAACGGCGGCCGCCGTCGTCGACGAGGACTTTCACGTTCTTTCCTCCGTGATCGAGTCCTCGATCGATCAACATCGGGCCTTTGGTGGCGTGGTGCCGGAATTGGCCGGTCGCGCCCACGTCACCACTATCGGCCCCGTGGTTCGCCGGGCGCTCACCGAGGCCGGACTCGACCCCCTCGATCCCAAGATTCTCGGGATCGCCGTCACCAGTGGTCCGGGTCTCATTGGATCGTTGCTGGTCGGACTTTCGGCCGCCAAGGCCTACGCGCTCGCCTGGGGCGTGCCCTTCGTCGGGGTCAACCACCTGGAGGGTCATCTTTTCGCGCCGCTGTTGGAGCGGGCTGATTTGGAGTGGCCCCTCATGACGCTGCTCGTGTCGGGCGGCCACAGCCTGATTGTTCTTCAATCCAGTCCCGGCGATCACGTTGTGCTCGGTGAGACGATCGACGACGCGGCCGGCGAGGCGTACGACAAGGTGGCGCGATGGCTCGGGTTGGGATATCCCGGCGGACCGGAGATCGACCGCTTGGCCCAGTCGGGCAGTCCAGGATCACTGAAGCTCCCGCAGTCGATGACCGGTGACGGCTACGACCTCTCCTTCTCGGGGCTCAAGACGGCCGTCGTTCGAGCGACCGAGAAGCAGCGCGACCTGCCAATCGCCGACGTCGCGGCCTCCTTCCAGGCCGCCGTCGCCGAGCAGCTGCTTCGCAAACTCCGTAGCGCACTCGAGCACCACCCCGTGAAGGGACTTGCCCTCGCCGGAGGCGTCGCGGCCAACTCGGCCTTGCGCACTGGTGTCACCGACTTGGCCCAGGAGTTCGGCGTTGAGGCACATCTGCCGACCATGGCGATGTGCACCGACAACGCCGCGATGATCGCGGCCGCCGGCACGTACCGACTGCGACACGACGGTCCGAGTCCGTTCTCCCTCTCGGCCACTCCCAACTGGCAGTTGGCGGACGTCTCGTGAGCGAACTCTGGATTCCACTCGAACTCGAGGACTGTGACCCGAATCCGTTCGTGCAGTTCCGTAGGTGGTTCGACGAGGCCAAGGGCGAGATGCCCGAACGCGACGCGGTGTCGGTGGCGACGTCGACTCGTGACGGCAAGCCGAGCACGCGGATGGTACTGCTGCGTCACGTCGACGATCACTCCGTTGGTTGGTACACGAACTACGAATCGCGAAAGGGTCATGAGCTCGAAGAGAACCCCTTCGCCTCGATCCTCTGGTACTGCGAACCACGCGGACGACAGATCCGCGTCGAAGGGGGAGTTGCCAAGATGACGGCGGAAGAGTCCGACGTGTACTTCGCCACTCGTGCACGCGAAAGCCAACTCGGCGCGCACGCCAGTTCCCAGAGCAGTGTGATCGCGAGTCGCGAAGCACTCGAGGCGCGCGTGCGCGAGTCCGACGCCGAGTTCGCCGGTCGCGACGTTCCTCGTCCGGTGTTCTGGGGTGGATACCGCCTGACGCCGGATCGATTCGAGTTCTGGCAACACCGCGAGAGTCGACTGCATGACCGCATCGTCTACAGAGCGTCGACGACGGGTTGGACGCTGGAACGTCAGGCGCCCTGAGTTTCCAATTCCGTTTTCTTCGCTGAGCGCGTCGCGCGAAGTGCGAGGGGGCCGAAGACGAGTGCGACGACCGTGGTGACGACACCGGCGATCTGAAAGACCGTGCGCGGAGCGACGAGGGTGAGGATCAGTCCGCCAAAGACGGTTCCCAGTATTTCGGCGCTCGTGAAGGCCGCGTTGCTCGAGGCGAACATCTGTCCGCGTTGGGTCTCGGGCGTGCGCACTGTCATAAGCGTCGTGAACGCGACGTTCAAGAGCCCGACCGCGACGCCCATGACCACGAGTATCGGATAGAGGTAGCCCACGTGTTCGACGAAGCCGATGAGTCCCACGAAGATACTGACCACGATCAACGCCACGAGCGACGCCTTCGCGAGGGCGACGTCGTCTTGTTTGAGTTTGCTCGCCGCCACCGCGCCCACGATGTTGCCGGCCCCGAAGCTCGCTCCGACCAGTCCGTACATGAGGGCCGAGGAGTGGAGCGTCTTGGTGATGAAGAAGACCTCGGCGACGTTGATCATGACGAGTGCCAACAAAAAGACAAC
>CALGFJ010000310.1 GCA_937881055.1 uncultured Acidimicrobiaceae bacterium
TCGTGGCGGCCGGTCATCGCGTCGTCGCCCCGGACCTCATCGGCTTCGGACGCTCCGACAAGCCCAGTCGTCGCGAGGACTATACGTACGCGCGACACGTCGAGTGGGCGAGCGCGTTGCTGTTCGAACAATTGGACCTCGGCGAGGTCACGCTCTTCGCCCAGGACTGGGGGAGCCTCATCGGGCTGCGACTCGTGGGCGAGCATCCTGAGCGGTTCGCTCGCGTCGCGATCGGCAACGGGGGCCTACCGACCGGTGACGAACGAATGAGTGACGCCTTCAAGGCGTGGCAGGACTTCTCCCAGACCACGCCGGAACTGCACGTGGGGAAAATCGTCTCTGGTGGATGCGAGCAGCGACTCGCCGACGACGTCGTGGCCGCCTACGACGCGCCGTTCCCCGACGAGTCCTATAAAGAGGGCGCCCGACAGTTCCCGACGCTGGTGCCGACGTCGCCGGATGATCCCGCGCACGACGCCAACGTCGCCGCGTGGTCCGTGCTCAACGTGTTCACGAAGCCCTTCCTCTGTTGTTTCAGCGATGACGCGATCACCCGCGGAGGTGACGCCAAGTTCATCCGTGAAATTCCCGGGGCGCGGGGTCAAGCGCATACGACGATTGGCGGCAGCGCACACTTCTTGCAAGAGGAGAACGGCCCGGAGCTCGTCGGACTGTTGACCAAATTTATTGCGACGAACTAGAAGTAGTCCTCGCCGAGCTCTTCACTCCACGCGGCGACGCGAAGTTCGCCGCGAGGCACACTCCAACGAAAGACCGGCTTGATGTCCAGCACCGGCGTGCCGTCGATACCGTCGAGTCCGCGCGTAGTGAATGAACGCTCCGACAGTTCATCGATGGCGACCGTCGAGAGCAGCAGGCGATTCGGACGGTCCTTGTTGCGCTGGGCGAACACGCCGACATCCGGCCACTGCGGATTGCCGCGGGGTCGACGGTGCCACGGCCCGGGAGGAACCTCCTCGGCCCAATCGGCGAAGAAGACGATCTCGACGTGCGAGAACTCCTCGAGTCCGCGCAGCGCCTCGCTCGGAACGTCTTGGGCGAGTTCGACCGTGCTGATGACCTCGTCCCATTTGTCATCGAGCGCCTCACTTCTCTCGTTGCGTATGAAGGCGACTGGTCGAACGCTGTAGTCCACGCTCTCAATCTACCGAGTGGGCAAAACGACTCGGATCGCAACGTCGAGCCTCGGACGGTCACCACGTTGGGGGGTATCGTTGGTCGTTCGAGTCAACGACGAGAGGGCTATGCCAGAACTGACCTTTACGTACGGAACGATGGCGGCGGGCAAGTCAACGCTCGCCCTGCAGCTCTGTTGGCAACTGCGTCAGGGACGAAGTGACGTCGCCCTGTGGACCTTCGGTGACCGCAGCGACGCCGGCATGGTGACGAGTCGGATCGGTATCGAAGCGAGCGCCGAAGCGGTCGTTCCGGGCACCGACCTCGCGCCCCACGTCGCACGACTCCGTCGAGACGGCATCAACATCCTCGTGATCGATGAAGCGCAGTTCGCGAGCGTCGAACAGGTCGACGCCCTCGCCGAAATCGTCGATGACCTCGGAATCGACGTCCACGCCTTCGGTCTCTCCGCCGACTTCCTGCTCAACCTCTTCCCGGGCTCGGCCCGGCTGTTCGCCATCTCGGATTGGGCGCACGAACTTCCCTTGACCTCGACGTGCTGGTGCGGTCAAAAGGGTCGCTGCAACGCCCGCGTCGTGGATGGCGTGGTCGCGCGAGAGGGCAATCAGTTCTTCACCGGCGACGTCAACGAGGGCGTCGTGCACTACCAAGTGCTCTGTCGCACGCATTACCGCTCAGGCCAGTTGCGCGCCGAGGCGTAGATGGACCGCGTCGTGGTCGTGGACGGAGATCCCCGGTGGCCGCAACAGTTCCAGGAGATCGCCGCGAACCTCGCACCCTTCGTGGAACCGTTGGTCGTGCGCATCGAACACGTGGGTTCGACCTCGGTATCGGGCCTGGCCGCCAAGCCAATCATCGACCTCGACGTGGTGGTCGCCAGCGAGGAACTACTGCGCCCTGTCATGGGCCGCATCGAGTCGGCCGGCTACCGGTGGGTGGGCGATCTCGACGTGACCGGTCGTGAAGCCTTCGAGGCTCCCGCGACACCGCACCTCCCCGAGCATCACCTCTATTTGGTGGTGGAGAACAACCGCGCGCACTGTGATCACTGGCTCTTTCGCAACTCGTTGAATGCCTACCCCGAGTTGCGAGATCGCTATTCCGCCATCAAGCGCGAGAACGCGGTCCTCGCTCGCGGCGACATCGACCG
>CALGFJ010000311.1 GCA_937881055.1 uncultured Acidimicrobiaceae bacterium
GACGATTGTAAATCTTGGTGAGAATCAGATTCTTCTCCTGCAAGACGACGTCGAGTTTTTGCCGAAAGATCTTGGCGTCCAAGAGGTCTTGCACACGAAGTCCGACCCGCGAGGACTTGTCGGCGTAGGCCGGACCGATCCCGCGCTTCGTCGTGCCCAGGGCGTTCTTGCCGAGGAAACGCTCCGTCAAGCGGTCTAACTCCTGATGATACGGCATTATCAGGTGGGCGTTGCCCGAGACGATTAGGCGCGAGACGTCGACGTTCTTGGAGCTCAACGAATCCAATTCAGCGAGCAGCACGGCGGGGTCGACCACGACACCGTTGCCGATGACCGGCGTGATCGACGGGTACAGAACGCCCGACGGGACGAGTTGCAGGGCGAACGCTTCGTCGTTGACGACGATGCGGTGACCGGCGTTGTGGCCACCCTGGTAGCGCACGACCATATCCATGTCACGAGACATGAGGTCGGTCAACTTCCCCTTACCTTCGTCACCCCACTGGGTTCCGACGACCACCGTTGCGGGCACTGGGCTCCTCCGAGTCGGCCTCGTTGCGAGCAAAGTCTACTTCACCGAAAATGCTCGCCCGTCTTCCGGCGTGGCATCGAGCGGCGTACGATTCGTTGTTCTTAGGGTCCTCCCACGATCCCCGCGACGACGCCGGCGACATTCGTTGACCTGATTTTCGTGCAGACCTCGTTGAC
Source organism: uncultured Acidimicrobiaceae bacterium (assembly GCA_937881055.1). Lineage (GTDB taxonomy): Bacteria > Actinomycetota > Acidimicrobiia > Acidimicrobiales > RAAP-2 > RAAP-2. Next base: position 709 of record CALGFJ010000311.1, read on the forward strand.
ACCAATCGTCACGAAGAACGAGGTCTGATTGAACTCGATTTGCAGCCGGTTCATGTTCTTCGGTTGACATGAACTTTTCGTGTAGTTCGCCGCAGTCTCGATGCCCACGGTGACGCTCGCCTCGCCGCCCGACTGCCCCAGCATCGTCTTTCTCCCGCGTCCGGCCACCCGGATTTTGGTGGCCACGCGACCGACCGGGACGTCACGGGAACCGGCAACCGGTTGGACGCGCGGTATCCCTGACAGCCAACAGGCCGGGGGTCCAAGTTCTTTGAACAGAATCGTGACGTACGAGGTCCCCCCAGCCGCACCAGTTCTAGCGACTTTCGCGACCACGTCGTTCTCGCCGGAGCACAGAGACGACACCGGATCGTGACCGACGGGCAAGGGTGAAACCTTCGACCACGTAATCCCGTTTGACGTCAGATAAATTGGCCCGCCTTCGACGGTGACCACCGATCCGGTCGACCCGAACGTTGACTCGATCGCGGGAGCGCCATCGAAACCGTTAACGGTCGTGGCACTCCACCGTGAACCGCCGTTCGTACTGAACGTGACACCGCCGCCCGCACCCCCGACGAGACCGAAAAGGATCTTCTTGTTGCCACTCAAGAGGAGAGAACTGGACGTGTCAACGATATTGCCGACCACGTTGCCTACTTCTTCATTGGACTTCGCTACGATGCTCCAGCGCAGTCCGTGGTCGTTCGATTGCCAAAGTTGATGAGCACCCTGATTCATGCCCCCATCCAGGTAGCAGTTGAGCAACCAATGACGTTGGCCGGGGTTGAGGAGTTGGTCGATGGTTATGTGTTCGCAGGGGTCCGCGAGAAGCGTCCACGAAACGCCGGCGTCATTCGTATCAAGAATCGACGACGCTGTTCCCTCGCCGCCGCCTTCCACGACAACGTCAGATCTCGACGACAGCGCAGTCAACACGACGACGGCCCGGTAGTTCGTCGCCCCCATCTTTGGGACCAAGTGCGAACTGAACGGTTTGGTCGCGTCCAAGTGATACAGGGCCAACTCGCTCGGACACTTCAGAGGCCCATAATTCGGAATTGGCTCAGAGCACACGTCACTCGTGACGGTGATCGTTGATCCCGCGATCGCGAAGTTCGGCCAAATGCCCGCGGTGACCAGTTTCTTCCACGAGGTGCCGCCGTCATTCGTGACATAGATCGAGTCCTGATAGGCCTGCACGTAGCCGAGATTGCGACTAACGAAATTTAGTGTCGGCACCGAAAACGGTTGGTTCCCAACGAATGAGTTCAGAGGTAATGGAGCAATGGTCGACCAAGTGTTGCCGGCGTCCTCGGTGTGGACGAGGTAGTACCGATTGACGCCGGGGCCGGTGCTCGCCGCTACGGCAACGCCATCATTGGCATTGAGCATGTCGACGTTTTCGATCTCGGTGAATACTCCGAGTGTCGTCGTCGTCAAGGGGGTTCCGGGCGACACGGTTCGAACGAGATCAGTGGACGACTTTGCGCTTACTGCGTTGGGCGTCGCCACGATCGACACGGCGACGAAGATCAAGCTCGTCAAGGCACCACGGACAAGTCTCGTCGACGAAGCGGAGTATGCAACGTTTCCGATTACCCAGCGTCGCGACGCACCCATTTCCCCATTATGCAAGAGTCCGGCGCAACCGTCTTATTTGTCATTGCACCGTCAAGCGCGACTCACAATCCCTCAATGAGAGGCGATGAGGAGCGGACTACGGACTCTCCCGGAGTCGCCGACGGGCGTCAATGAATTCGGCGATGGTGTTTTGGATCGGGACGAGGTCGCGTCGGTACTGGCGATGCGTCTCTTCGACATTGGAGCGGCCCTGATCGAGTGCGGCCGCGAGTCGGACGCGAAGGTCGGCGAGTTCGGCCTCGAGACGAATGATCTTCTTGACGCCCTCGAGGTTGACGCCCTCGTTGGTCAGCTCTTGGATTCGTCGAAGTGCTGCGAGGTCCGCATCAGAGAAGCGCCGTGATCCGCCACTCGTGCGCTGAGGGTTCAAGAGTCCACCGCGCTCGTAGTTGCGAAGCGTCTGTGGGTGGACACCCGCCAACTCGGCGAACACCGAGATCACGTAGACGGCGTGATTTTGTTGGCGTTCATCCATTCGCTACCCCTTCTTTTAGAGCGACGGCCAATTTTTCGACTGCCATCTTCTGTTCTTTGTTCAGCTTCTTGGGAATCGTGACGTTGACGGTGACCAAGAGGTCGCCCGCGGCGTGCTTGCCACCGGCGGGAACGCCGCGGCCACGCACGCGCATCGTGGTCGACGGTTGCGTGCCGGCGGGGATCTTCAACGTCACTGGTTCATCGAGCGTCGGTACTTCGACGGTCGTGCCAAGCATCGCGGCCGTAAGCGCAACGTTGACGCTCGTCGTGACGTTGCGGCCACGACGATCGAAGCGAGCGTCCGGCGACACGTGGACGTCGACGAAGAGGTCACCGGGGGGACCGCCGTGGGTCCCCGGATTGCCCTTGCCTTTCAGCTTGATGCGTTGCCCGTCATTGACGCCCGCGGGAATGCGGACGTTGACCTTTCGCGACGACGGTTCGCGGCCGGTGCCGTGACACGTCGGACACGGCGTCACGATTCGTCCGCCGCGTCCCTGGCAGACCGGGCAGACACTGGACATCGCGAACGGTCCCTGGTCGTCATTGAGTACGCCGCGACCACCGCAGCGCTCGCAGGTGACGAATCCCGTACCGGGCGCGGCACCACTCCCCTTGCAGGTGTGGCACGCCTCGTTGCTCGGCAGGTTCACCGACGTCGTCACGCCCACGACGGCGTCGCGAAAACCCAGGTGTAGCGCCGTTTCGAGATCAGCGCCGCGCTGTGCTCGCTGACGCCGTCCCCCACCGAACAGTCCTCCGAAGAGGTCGCCGAGGTCGCCGAAGTCGCCCGTTTGGAAGTTGAAACCGCCCGCCCCCGGACCACTCGGACCGCCCGGTCCGCCGAACCCGGCCGCGGCCGGTCCGAGACGACGAACGTCGTCGTACTCCTTGCGTTTCTCCTTGTCGCCGAGCACGTCGTAGGCGACCGAAACCTCTTTGAACTTCTCCTCGGAGCCGGGATTGGTATCGGGGTGCGACGACTTCGCCAACTTGCGATAGGCGCGCGTGATTTCCTTCTCGGTCGCGCTCGAAGAGAGTCCTAGGACCTTGTAGTAGTCCTTGTCGAACCACTCTCGTTCGACCATCGAGTCAGCCTCGAACTTTCACCATCGCAGGACGTAGAACCGAACCCTTCCAACGGTAACCGGCGCGAAGAACGTCTTCGACCACGGGTCCCTCGTCACCTTCGACGTGTGCGACCGCGTCGTGCACTTGGGGGTTGAACTCGACACCGACGGCGTCGATGCGCTCGAGCCCCTCTTTGGCGAGGGCGTCGAGCAGGAGACCCCTCGCTTGATCCAGGGCCTCGGCCTCTTCGGACGGGGCGCTCGAAAAGTGAGCGGCCGCGAGGTCGAAGGCGTCGAGCACGGGCAACATCTTGACGACGACTTCACCGGCTGCGCGGTCCGCGGCGTCGATTGACGAACGCGCCACGCGCTTGCGGTAGTTCTCGAAGTCGGCCTGCAGTCGTTGGAGCGCGTCCAGGTACTCGTCGCGTTCGCGTTCTACGTCAGAGCGTTCGTCAACGACCTCCGTGACGACCTCGGCCGCCACGGTGTCGTTTTCCACTACGTCATCACTCATGACTAGTCAACGATTTCGGCGTCGACGATGTCGTCGTCGTTGCCTTGCGGCGCGGACGGCTCGGAGGCGTTCGCCTTCGCAGCCTCTTCGTACAGGCGCTGACTGAAACCCTGACTCGTCGTGAGCAGCTTCTCGGTCGCGTCCTTGATCGCCTCGATGTCGGTGCCGTTGAGGGCCTCTTTCAATGAGGCCAAGGCCGCTTCGACGTCGTCGCGCTCAGTACCCTGGAACTTCTCGGCCTGGTCCTTCAACAACTTCTCGGTCTGGTACACCAGTCCGTCGGCGTTGTTGCGAACTTCCGCCTCGGCCCGGCGCGTACGGTCGTCTTCGGCGTGGGCCTCAGCGTCGCGCACCATGCGGTCGATCTCCTCCTTGGAGAGCGACGAGCCGCCGGTGATCGTCATCGATTGGGTCGCCCCAGTCGCCTGGTCCTTCGCCGAGACGTGGACGATGCCGTTGGCGTCGATGTCGAAGGTGACTTCGATCTGGGGCATGCCGCGCGGCGCCGGAGGGATACCGACGAGTTGGAACTTGCCCAACGTCTGGTTGTACGACGCCATCTCACGCTCGCCCTGCAACACGTGCACCTCGACCGAGGGCTGATTGTCGTCGGCCGTGGTGAAGGTCTGGGACTTCTTCGTGGGGATCGTCGTGTTGCGCTCGATGATCCTGGTCATAACGCCACCCTTGGTCTCGATGCCGAGCGACAGGGGCGTGACGTCGAGAAGGAGGATGTCCTTCACGTCACCCTTCAATACGCCGGCCTGGACCGCGGCGCCGATGGCGACCACTTCGTCCGGGTTCACGCTCTTGTTCGGTTCCTTGCCGGTCACCTTGGTGACCAACTCCTGGACCGCCGGGATTCTCGTCGAACCGCCGACCATGATGACGTGGTTGATCTTGTCCAGCGTCAGTCCCGCGTCCTTGATCGCCTGGTCGAAGGGCTTGCGACAACGATCCACCAGGTGCGAGGTCAGTTCATTGAACTTGGCTCGACTCAACTTGATGTCGAGGTGCTTGGGGCCGTCGGCTGTCGCGGTGATGAACGGCAGGTTGACGGTCGTGTCCTGCACGGCCGAGAGCTCGATCTTCGCTTTCTCCGAGGCCTCCTTGAGTCGCTGGACCGCCATCTTGTCTTGGGAGAGGTCGACGCCTTCGGTGTCCTTGAAGGTCTTGACGAGCCACTCCATGACGGCGTCGTCCCAGTCGTCACCACCGAGGTGGGTGTCACCGTGGGTCGACTTCACTTCGAACACGCCGTCGGCGATATCGAGGACGGACACGTCGAATGTGCCGCCACCGAGGTCGAAGACCAACACCGTCTGCTCCTGGCCGCCCTTGTCGAGGCCGTAGGCCAGTGCGGCGGCGGTGGGCTCGTTCACGATGCGCAGCACTTCGAGCCCGGCGATTTGACCGGCCTCTTTGGTCGCGGTGCGCTGGGCGTCGTTGAAGTACGCCGGCACGGTGATGACCGCCTGGGTGACGCTGTCACCGAGGTAGGCCTCCGCGTCGCGCTTTAACTTCTGGAGGATCCGCGCCGAGATCTCCTGGGCGGTGTACTTCGTGCCGTCGATGTCGACGGACCAGTTCTCGCCCATGTGGCGCTTCACCGAGCGGATGGTGCGCTCGGGGTTCGTGATCGCCTGGCGCTTCGCGACCTCACCGACCAGCACTTCACCGGTCTTGGAAAAGCCGACGACCGACGGGGTGGTGCGTCCGCCTTCAGCGTTGGGGATGACGACGGGCTCGCCCGCTTCGAGGACACTGACCACCGAGTTGGTGGTTCCCAGGTCGATTCCGACTGCCTTTGCCATGAAAATCTCCTTGATTCGTTTTCTTCCTCGCCGGACCATCCGGAGGGTCAGAACTCACTACAACCAGTGTACAGAGTTGAGCCTCTTCTTGTCAAGAAAATATATAGGTCTTATAACACTTTTAGAAAGGCCAGTGATTAGAAGGCCCCCGAGCGCCTACGGACCTCTCATTGAGTCTTCGAGCACCCGATGTACGCTGGTTCGGTGCCTGACCTTATTCTCGTGCGCCACGGCCAATCGGCCTGGAACGAACTGAATCTCTTCACCGGCTGGACCGACGTCGATCTCACGCCCCAGGGCGAATCCGAAGCTCAATCTGCGGGCGAACTCGTGGCCGCCGAGTCCGACCTGGACCTTCGCGTCCTGCACACGTCGGTACTGACGAGGGCCATCCGCACCGCCGAGATCACCCTCCACGCCGCCGGCAGGTCGTGGCTCCCGGTTCGGCGCACGTGGCGACTGAACGAGCGCCACTACGGCGATCTCACGGGTAAGGACAAGAAGGAGACCGCGGAGCAGTTCGGCATCGAGCAGGTCAAGCTCTGGCGACGATCGTACGACGTTCCCCCGCCGCCCATGCCCGAAGGCGATCCCCGCAGCAGCCTCACCGACCCGCGCTATCGCGACGTGCCGGCCGAGTTCATCCCGGCGACCGAGTGTCTGAAGGACGTCGTCGCTCGGGTGACGCCGTACTTCGCCGACGTGATCGTCGAAGACCTCCGTAGCGAGGCCGTGCGCGGTGGCGCGGTCATCGTCGTCGCCCACGGCAACTCCATTCGCGCCCTTCGCATGGTCCTCCAGAACATCCCCGAGGACGAGATCGCCGAACTCGAGATCCCGACCGGTATCCCGTACCGCGTGACGCTGGACGACGGGCTCAACATCCTCGAGGCCGACTACCTGGGTGACCCCTCGGCCGCGGCGGCGGCGGCCGAGGCCGTCGCGCGCCAGGCCGGGTAGCTACAGCGCCGAGGGACCGCGTTCGTTGGTGCGGATCCGCACCACGTGCTCGATATCGGTGACCCACGCCACGCCGTCACCAATGGTGTCGGTGCGCGCCGCTTGGACGATCGCGTCGATCAGCGTGTCGACCAGTTCGTCCGTGCAGATGATCTCGACGCGGATCTTGTCCACGAAGTCGAACTCGTACTCCTTGCCCCGGTAGATCTCAATGTGACCCCCGGCGTGGCCGAAACCTCGAGCTTGGGTGACGGTCATGCCGGTGATGCCGACGTCCTTGACCGCGGTCTTCACCTCATCGAGCTTGAACGGCTTGACGACTGCGGTGACTATCTTCATTGTCTCTCCTTAGACGTTGTCGGAGTGTAGGTGGCTGGGTGTATCGAGCGGCTCACCGAAGGTCGGCTCCGGATAGGCCTCTTCTTCGTGAATCGCCACGTCTCCGATGCGCAGTGTCTCTTCATCTTCACGCAGTCCTCCGAGTACCCACTTCACAAAGTAGAAGATGATGGCGGTGGCGGTGGCGGTCCAGCAGATGATCCAGGCGGCCGCCAAGAACTGTTCCCAGAGTTGATGAAACGAATGGCCGTAGAACCACCCACTTACGGAGAACTCTCCGGACCCCTTGTAGTGCTTGCCGGCCACCCCATACTCCGTCATGTGCGGGTCCGCGAGGATTCCGACCAACAGACCACCGATGAGACCGGCGATGCCGTGGGTGTAGACCACGCCGAGGGCGTCATCGACCTTGGAGAAGGGGCGGACCTTGGAGAGGTAGTTCCACGCGAACCACACGACGGTCGAGGAGATCAGACCCACGAAGATCGCGCCCGTACCGTTCACGAAACCGGCGCTTGGAGTGATTGCGACGAGTCCGCAGAGCATGCCGTTGATGGCGCCGAGGAACGTGGGCTTCTTCTGCTTCGAGAGGAACATGTCCCACAGCAACCACGTGATGACTCCGACGGCCGTGGCGACGTTGGTGTTGAGCACCGCCGAGGCCGCCGAGGCTCCGGCGTAGAAGGGGTCGCCGCCGTTGAAGCCGTTCCAGCCGAGCCAGATGATGCCCGCGCCCACGGCGACCATCATCAGGTTGCTCGGGAAGGCGTTCTCACGGTCCTGCCAACGACGTGGTCCGAGGATCGCCGCACCGGTGAAGGCCGCGACGCCCGCTGAGAGGTGGATGACGTAGCCACCGGAGAAGTCGACCGCACCCTTTTGCGCGAAGAACCCACCACCCCACAAGAGCGCGGCGTTGACGCAGTAGACGCCCGTGATCCAGAGCGGCACGATCAAGAGCCACGCCTTGAACTTGAGTCGCCCGACGAACGCCCCGACGAACAAGAGCGGCGTGATGGCCGCGAAGACGAACTGGAAGTAGGCCAGCGTCGCGGTCGGGAAGTGGAAGGGGATCAGGGTATTCGCACCCGAAACGGCCTGTCCCTGTTCCGAGCTCGCGGTCGCGAGCGGCGTGAAGTGACCGATGAACCCGCTCCAGAACGAACCCGTGGCGCCAAAGTGCGCGAGCGGGCCGAAGGCCAGGTTGTAGCCCCAGAGCATCCACACGATGAGCGTGATCGAGAAGCCCGAGAAGATCATCAACATCGTGTTGACGATCCACTTCTTTCGCACGAGTCCGCCGTAGAGGACGGCGAGACCCGGCAAGCTCATCAGACCGACCAACGTGGCGGCGGTGAGCTGCCACGTGTTGTCAGCGGGATTCAGCCAATGGGGATACGGGATGTTCACTGCTGAGAGCACGTCCACTCCTCGGGTCACTAGGAGAGGGCGACGCTGACCTCAAGTTGATGGCACCAGTGTCCCAACCGAGGATTTCGAAACCGTTAGCAACGGGTTTCGAGAGTGTTAACAAGGACTGCTTCTAAGGAAGCCTTCAGGCTTGGAGGGAGCGCTCGACGACCTGGGCGATGTCCATGACCGACACCTCTTCGTCGCGGCCATTGGCCTTCACCGCGTCATCGAGCATGATCATGCAGAACGGGCAGGCCGTGGAGATGATGTCGGCGCCAGTATTCAGCGCCTCATTCGTCCTCTCCATGTTGACGCGCTTACCGATCGTCTCTTCCATCCACATGCGAGCCCCGCCGGCGCCGCAACAAAAGCCCTTCTCGCGACAGCGTCCCATCTCGACGGTCGTCACGCCGGGGATCGCGTCGAGCACGTCGCGCGGCTCGTCGAAGACCCGGTTGTGGCGGCCCAGGTAGCACGGGTCGTGGTAGGTCACCGTGCCCTCGTAGGCCACGCCCGGCACGAGCTTGCCGGTGGCGACGAGGTGGCTCAGCAACTGCGCGTGGTGGATCATCTCAAATTCGCCACCGAGACCGGGGTATTCGTTCTTCATCGTATTGAAGCAGTGCGGGCAACTGGCGACGATCTTCTTCGCGCCGACGTCATTGAGCGTCGCAATATTGGCCTTCGCCATCTCTTGGAAGAGATACTCGTTGCCCATGCGACGGGCCGGGTCGCCGGTGCAGGACTCGCGCGGGCCCAAGATGGCGAAACGCACCCCGGCTCGGTGCAGCATTCGCGCGGTGGACACCGCCTGCTTGCGGCCCCGCTCGTCGAGTGATCCGGCGCAGCCGACCCAGTAGAGATACTCGATGTCCTCGGGAATGGGTCCGTCGATGATCGGCACCTCGAAGTCGAGGGCGTCGAGCCACTGGGTTCGCTTGGACGCACCCAGTCCCCACGGGTCGCCCTGATTCTCCATGTTGCGCAGTAACAGTGCCGCTTCGCTGGGGAAGCGCGACTCCATCATCACTTCGAAGCGGCGCATGTCGATGATCGCGTCGACGTGCTCGATGTCGACGGGGCACTGTTCGACGCAACTGCCGCACGTGGTGCACGACCAGAGGACGTCCGGATCGATAGTGGTCGGCACCAGCGTCGCGACGTCCGTGTTGGATCCGCCCGAAAGAAGTCGATCGGCGGAAGCGAACATGTTGTCGCGCAGCCCCATGATGAGCAACTTCGGGCTGAGCGGCTTACCGGTCGTCCAGGCCGGACAGACCGATTGACAGCGCCCGCACTCGGTGCACGTGGAGAAGTCCAGCATCTGCTTCCACGTGAAGTCCTCCATCTTGCCCGCCCCGAAGACCGTGTCCTCGGTGACGTTCTCCATGTCCATGTCGGGCGTCTTGTCCAGTCCTCCGAGGGCGCGCGGCCGACGTGAGACGCCGATGTTGATCGGCGCGAGGAAGATGTGCAGGTGCTTCGAGTACGCGACGAAGACGAGGAAACCGGCGATCACCGCGATATTGAGGAGCAGGAAGACTGCTTCGAGCACCGCGTTCACGCCCACCCCGAGCGGAGCCAGCCAACTGGCGACCACGTGGCTCGCGAAGGCCCAGGGCGATGCGAACGACGCAAAGAACTGGGCCGTCGGAGTGAAGCCGGGCGGAACCTTGGCCAGGAACGGATCCATGCGTTCGAAGGGGAAGTAGCCGGTGTTGATCTGGGCGGCGCGGTAGATCAGCAGCGTGATGATGACCAACGAGATCATGAAGAGCACGGCCCACGCCGCACCCAAGTGGCTGCCGTAGAAGCGCGAGTCGCGTTCCTTGCGCGACGGCGCGCTCTTGATGCGGATGATGGTGAAGACGACCAGCGAGACCAGCACGGCGGTCGCGAAGAAATCCTCGGTGAAGGCGAGCCAGCTGTCGCGTCCAATGAGCGGAATGTGGAATCGGCGGCTGAAGAGCGATCCGTAGGCCTCGAGGATCGTCGTCATCAATATGGTGAATCCCCACATCGTGAAGAAGTGCGCCAGGCCCGGTACCGTCCACTTCAGCAGTTTTCGTTGGCCGGCGACTTCGACGACCTCGGCTTCAGAGACCTTGCGAAACCCCTGCCAGCGTCGAGGCGCGCTTTGACCCGATCTGATGAGCTTCGAGAGCCAATAGAACCGTCGTCCGGCAATCGCATAGAAGATGACCGTTACCGCGAGGCCGATAATGATTCGTGCTAGCACTGCGGTCCTCTCGTCACTGAATACATCGTCACTGCTTCTTGAAGTTCTCCGAGTACCGGCTGGGCGTCGGGCCACGCTGACCGGAGTACTTCGAGCCGAGGCCTTCAGATCCGTAGGGGCGATCGGCCGGCGTCGTCATCTGGAAGAAGCTGATCTGGCCGATCTTCATGCCCGGATAGAGCGTGATCGGCAGATTCGCGACGTTCGACAACTCCAGGGTGATGTGCCCGTCCCAGCCGGCGTCGACGAAACCGGCGGTCGAATGGATGACGAGGCCCAATCGTCCGAGCGAACTCTTTCCGTCCAGTCGTCCGACGATGTCATCGGGGATCGCAATGCGCTCGGTCGTCGAGCCGAGCATGAACTCACCCGGGTGCAGGATCATCGGCGACTCCGGACCGACGTCAATCAACTCGGTCAGGTCCTCTTGGGCGTCGCGCACGTCAATGACGCGCTGCGTGTGGTTCCGAAACACCCGGAAGAACTGATCGATGTGGAGGTCGACCGACGACGGCTGCACGCAGTCTTCGCCCAAGGGATCAATGATGATTCGGCCCTGCGCAATGGCTTCTTTGATGGAGCGATCGGAGAGGACCATAACGACGCCACGATACTCCGTTCGACCATTTCCATTGAGGTGCGAAACGGCCGTGCCGCAGAGGCCTCCTAGGAGAGGACCCGCCGGCGGAAGTTGCGCAATCCAACGGCCAGGAAGAACGCGCCGAAAGTGATCATCACGGGATAGACGACGTAGAGGTGCATATGGGGGGCGTCGGTGAAAGCGGCGCGCATGCCCTCGTTGACGTAGACCAGCGGATTGATGAGCACCAGCGTCTGCAACCAGTGAAAGCCGCCGATCTTCACGGGCGCCAGATGCGTCCAGGGGTAGTACGTGCCGCCGAGGAACGTGATGGGCAGGATCACGAAGCCGAACATGAGTCCGATGTTCCGGGGTTCGAACGACGTGCCGAGGGTCAGACCGAGCCCGGCCATCGCGACGCAGGCGATGGGCACGAACGTGAGGATGATCAGCCAATGCAGCGAGATGTTCGCCTCCACCCCCGCGGCGTGCACCACTGAGGCGATCGGAAAGACGATCAGGGCGGCGATGAGGCCCTGCACCGATCCGGACAAGACCTTCGACATGGCGACGAGCCAGATCGGACACGGCGCCTGCACCCGATCTTCGATCTCACGCGTGAAACCGAACTCCTGGGACATCGTGAGCGCGATCGATTGGACGCCTTGGAACATCACCGAGATTCCGACAACGCCAGGAACGAGCACCGTGGCAAAATCCGCCGCACCGGTGGCGCTCGAGCCGCCGACCGCTTGGCCGATCTTGGGGAAGACGAAGAGGAACACGAAGCACAGGAGGAACGGTTGGACCAGGGTCCGTAACACGAACTCGCGCTTGGTCTTCCACAGCACCACGAGGTCGCGCAGAATCAAAGCCCCCAGGGCCGTGCGGCTGGCTTCGAAGACGCTGCGAGTTGGATGCACCTCAAATGTCGTGTTCGCACTCATGCCTCGCGCAACTCCTTGCCGGTCAGGTTGATGAATACCGTTTCGAGGGTCGGCTCGGCCACCGCGAGATCGAGAATCTCGACGTTCGACGTCTCGGCCGACGCCACGATTCGGGGAACCAGTCGCTCGGTACTCCTCATTTCGACGATGAGTGAATTCTCCTGCACGCGCGTCGACACGATGGCGTCGATGTCGCGCTTCAGACTTTGCGCCAATTGGTCCGGACTCGCCGCGACCTTGATCGTGACGATGGTGTCGGCTCCGGTGCTCTTCTTGAGATTCGATGGCGTGTCGAGCGCGAGGATCTTCCCGTGATCCATGATCGCCACCCGACCGCAGAGTTGATCGGCCTCTTCCATGTAGTGCGTCGTCAACATGACGGTCTGTCCCGCACCGTTGAGTTCGGTCAGCATGTCCCAGAGCGCGAGACGACTCTGGGGATCGAGCCCCGCCGTCGGTTCGTCCATGAAGAGCACGGCCGGGTTGTGGAAGATCGCGCGAGCCACCATGAGTCGCTGCGCCATACCACCCGAGAGTGCGTAAATCGATGCCTTCGACCACTTCGAGAGCGAGAAGCGCTCGAGCAGTTCGTCCGACCTGCGCCGCGAGTCCTTGGCGTTGATGCCGAACAAGCGCCCGTGGAAATAGAGATTCTCCCAGACGGTGAGCTGTCGATCCAGCGTGTTCTGTTGCGAGACTATTCCCGAGAGCTGTTTCACGAGAGCGGGATGTTTCTTCACGTCGATGCCCGAGAGGTACGCCGTACCCGACGTGGGCACGACTCGCGTGGTCAAGATGCCGGCGGTCGTGGTCTTGCCCGCGCCGTTCGGTCCCAGGAGTCCGAAGATCTCGCCACGATGAACCTCGAGGTTGAGTGAATCGACGGCGGGAACGTCCATCGTCGGATACTGCTTCGTTAGATTCTCCGTACGAATGATCTCTTCGACGTCAGCGGCCACTGATCTCTCCGTCTTCGCCGAGCGTCGTCACGGATGTACCTTACGGCGAGTCCGCGGCGCAGACTCAGTGTGGCGACTCTGTTGAGGTGGTACTAACACCCCACGATGGTGTGCGGTCAACTTTCTGGCAATCGGCAAGAGCAACGCCGAAGATGGATCGTCGTCGACCGCGAGGGGATTCGGGCCACTGATGAACAATCAAACGTACGAGTTCGCGTGGTACCGATTCCGCGCGACCTTCGCACGTCGTTTGACGGCGTACTTAAGTGTGGTCTTGCTGATCGGCCTGACCGGTGGTCTTGCCATGGCTTCGGTCGCGGCCGCGCGACGTACGCAGTCCTCCTACCCCACGTTTCTCGCAAGCACGAATCCTTCGACTTTGACGTTGGCCGTCTTCGGTGCCTCAAACGGCGGGAAGGGCACAGCGTCCCTCGTCCCGAAGATTGCTCGACTAAAGGACGTTGCGAACGTTCGCGCACTCGCTTCCGGCGACGCGGTTCTTCTGAGCCGCTCTGGTGCTCCTCTTCTGAGCACGATCAATAGCGTCGTCCTCGGCGGAAGCCTCGACGGCTACCTCGCCCAAGAGGATCGACTTTCGCTAGTGCGGGGACATTTCTCCAATCCGAAGAGTCTCAACCAGATCGAAGTGACGCCGGGTGCGGCACGCATCTGGAACGTCCACCCGGGCCAAAGGGTTCCCATCGGTTTCTACGCACCGAGTCAAGCGAGACTGCCGGGATTCGGCACCCCGAAAGTCAAACCAATGTTGACGGTGCACGCAACGGTTACCGCCGTCGTGGCGATGAACAGTGCGATCGTTCAAGATGACGTAGACCGGTCCTACGGGTTCGCGTTCTTAACGCCTGCCATGACCAAACGAGCCGCGTCGATCGATCCCGATTGGACCATGCCGGTCTACTACGCGATTCAGTTGCGCCACGGCGACCGCGGTCTCGCTAAAGTTCAAGCACAATTGGTGCGACTCATTCCTTCGCATGATTCGTATGAGTTTCATAACTCTTCGAGCGTCACGGCAACGGTCGAACTGGCGGTGAAGCCCGAGTCGGTCGCACTGGGTGCGTTTGGCATAATTGCCGCCCTCGTGTGTCTGACTCTCTCGGTCCAGGCGCTCTCGCGACTGTTGCGACGTGGCAACGAGGAGCGCAGCATCCTTCATTCGCTCGGGGCGAGCCAAACGGACACCTTCGTTGAGAGCATGATCGGTGCATTCGTGGTCTTGGTCGTTGGCGTCTCACTGGCGGTCATCATCGCCGTGGCGCTCTCACCGCTCGCACCACTCGGACCGGTGCGTCCCGTGTATCCCGACCGCGGCATCGCGTGGGATTGGACCGTGCTCGGTTTGGGAGCGGTAATTCTTCTCGGAGTGCTCGGAAGTTCAACAATTCTCATCGCGCTCGCGAACTCGCCGCAGCGCATCAGATCGGCCCAGTCCGTCCGATTCAGACGCTCGGCGACCGTTCGCCGACTCGAACTCTTCGGTCTCCCGCTCGCTCCGACCATCGGAGCGCACTTCGCCCTCGAATCGCCGCGCGGGCGAAGCGAGGTGCCCGTTCGATCGATCCTCGTCGGCGCGGTGCTCGCGGTGACGTTGATGACTACGACACTTACGTTCTCGAGCGGACTTCACTCTCTGATCACCCGTCCTGCCCTCTACGGCTGGAACTGGAACTACATGCTCAATCCGAGCAATAACGTGCCGCCCATCGCATTGCGCGAATTGAACCATGATCCCGACGTCGCACAGTGGAGCGGTACAAACTATAACGTCGTGACGGTGGACGGACAGACCGTCCCGATGTTGTTTGGTCCTCTTCGCGCCAAGGTCGTGCCCCCAATCTTGTCGGGACACGGTCTGCGTAATGACCACGAGATAGTCCTCGGCGACCAAACCCTGGCCTTATTGCACAAACACGTAGGCGAGACTGTCTCAGTCAGTTACGGTTCCCCTTCGAGTGCACCGATCTATATTCCGCCCACCAAACTGACGATCGTGGGCACGGCGACGTTTCCCGCCGTGGGCTACGCCACCGCCATTGCCGAACACACCTCAATGGGTACCGGCGCACTCCTCCCGGAGGGATTCGCCCCGCGCACGTTCTCTCAGGCAATCGCGAGCAAGGATCCGATTCTCAACGGTCCCGAACTGGTCTTCGTGCGACTGCGCTCCGGCGTGAGCGCGGCGGCCGGCAAGCGCAATCTCGAAAAGATCGCGCACGACGCGAACGTCGCCTTCAACAAAGATCAGAACGCCTTCGGCAACTACGTTACGGTCCTCGGCGTGCAGCGACCGGCGCAGATCGTCGACTACCGCTCGATCGGGGCTACACCCGTGTTACTGGCGACCGGCCTCGCCGCTGGCGCCGTGATCGCGTTAGCCCTCACCCTGGCCGCGTCGGTGCGACGGCGACGGCGCGACCTCGCCATCATGAAAACGCTCGGATTCACAAAACGGATGCTCGCCGCCGCGGTGACGTGGCAGGCGACGGTCGATGGCCTCATCGGCGCGGTTATTGGCATACCCCTTGGAATCCTCTTAGGCCGAGAACTTTGGACGCTCTTCGCTCGTGACATCAACGCCGTGCCCCAGCCCACGGTTCCCGCAACCGCCATTGTCATCGTGGGATTCGGTACTCTCGTGGTCGCGATCATGGCTGCGTTGTGGCCCGGTCGACGTGCCGCGTCCACCCCACCGGGACTCGTATTGCGATCCGAATAAAGCGACCGACGCGGAGCGTCACGACGGTGGTCCCGATCACGACGAGCGAGTTCGACCCCGCAGATCAGCCACTACCGTGCGTGCGGCCCCGTACCCGCACATTCCGTGCACGCCACCGCCCGGCGGCGTCGACGCCGAGCACAGGTAGAGCCCCGGCGTCCCGGTGCGGTACGAATTCCAACGAGCCGTTGGGCGAAAGAGGGTCTGTCGCAGCGTGCCGGCGCCCCCGGTGATGTCGCCACCCAGGTAGTTCGGGTTGTGACGTTCTCCGTCGGCCGTCGAGGTTACGACGCGTTGGAGGATCAGATCACGAAAGCCCGGAGCGAATCGCTCGATCTGGCTCTCGATGCGCTCGGTCATGTCAACGTCGGATCCATTCGGAACGTGACAGTACGCCCACAACGTCTGCTGGCCCTTTGGCGCTCGAGTGTCGTCCACTACGCTCGCCTGGACGACGATGCAAAAGGGCGTGTCCGAGTGACGACCCTGCGCGACGTCCTTTTCCGACGCCGCGACCTCGTCGAACGCGCCGCCTACGTGGACCGTCCCCGCGCGACGACACGCTTCCGCGGTCCACGGCACAGGACCGGAGAGGGCCCAGTCGACCTTGAACACGCCCGGGCCTCGCTGAAAGCGCGCAACGCCGGACTTGTAGCGCGCGCTGAGCCGTTCACCGGCGATGTCGACGAGGCCGTGCGCCGAAGTGTCAAAGAGCGTTGCCCGAGACCTAGGGAGATCACCGAGTTGGCGGATGGGCCGATCCACGTGAAGCGTCACGCCCTCAGCGCTCAGCGCCGTCACGAGCGCGTCGATCAGTTTCGCGCTGCCGCCTTCCACGACGGGCCAGCCACCCTCGTGGGCGGTCACGTTCAAGAAGAGCCCGAAGGCCGCCGTGACCGGTGCGTCGAGCGGCAGCATCGAGTGCGAGCACAGTCCCGCGATTAGCGCTTGGGCTTCGGATGTCGTGAATCGCTTCGCCAAGTGTGTGGCGCTCGGCAGTCCGTTGCGTGCGAAACGCGCCATCGTCAGCGGATGACGCGGTGGTGACCGAAGTGGGGCGAGGACCGAGGCGGCCAGAGCCTCGGCGTCGTCCACTAACGGAGAGAACAGGCGTCGGTACTTCGCCGCGTCGGCGCCGAGTGACGTCGCGGTCTGCGCCACCGACCCCTCGACGGCGACGGCTTGTCCGCCGTCGAGCGGGTGGGCCAGCGCGACGTCCGGTCGCAACATCGTCACCGCGTCACACAAGTCGGCGAACGCGCGAAAGAAAGGTGAAATCGTCACCATGGATTGGATCGTCGAGCAGACGTCGTGCTGGAAACCCGGCAGGGTCAGTTCCTCGGTGCGACAACCGCCGCCCGGACTCGCCGCTCCTTCGAAGACCTCAACCGAGAGTCCGGCTCGCGCGAGGGTCAACGCCGCCGCCAGTCCGTTTGGTCCCGACCCGACGACGACGGCGTCCAGCGACGACCCTGAGCTCACAGTTCGAGCACCGTGTGCTGCGTCGCCACGGTGACGACTGGAGCACCACTGAATCGATCGGCGAGTGCGTCGAGTTCGTCGTCGACGCGACTCTGTTTGTGGTGAAAGAGCACGACCTGGCGCACGTTCGCCCGACGAGCCAATTCGACCGCGTACTCCGCCGCCGAGTGACCGAAGTAGGCCTCCGCGGCCAGCTCTTCGCGCACGAGTTGCGCGTCATGGATGAGGACGTCCGCGTCCTCGCACAGTGACATCGCGGCCTGGTGGTATTCACCCAAATCATCGGGGCCCGGTCCGAGGGCGGTCGGGCAATGATCGGGCATGTACACGATCGTCGAGGAGCCGTCGCTGACGCGCAGTCCGTAGGTTCGTCCTCCCTTATGGGGGATCTCCTCGACCAGGACACTGAACCCTTCGATCTCTAAGGAGGACGAGGAGAGGGGGACGAACGACCAGTCACCGCGCAGTTCATCGGCCCGAACGGGAAAATGGGGCGGTGACATTCCCCGCGAGAGCACTTCGAGCGGGTCCGAGCCGTCGAGTTGGTCGGGCACGAAGAGCGTCACGCGCGAGTCGGTGCGATCGGTGGCGTCACAGAATGGGAGGCCGTGCACGTGGTCCCAATGCAGATGCGTGAGGAGGATCGAACCGCGGAACGGCTCGCCGTTCATCAACGAACTGGTTCGGCGGATCCCCGTACCGGCGTCGAGGAGCAGCGACGGAACTGCTCCGTCGTGGGCGATCGCCACGCACGACGTATGGCCGCCGTAGCGTACGAACTCCTCGCCCGGTGCGGGTGTTGAACCTCGGACTCCGAGGAAAGTAACCCGCACGCGGTCAGCCCGAGTTCGATTCTTCTCGGCGGTGTCCGGTGGAGAGTTCCTGGAGAGACTCGCGATCGAACGACTCCGCGGGCACGGAGGCCACCCGACAGTCGGTCACCGCCACGAGCGATGACGTCCTCTTCCCACCATCTAGGTGCGCACGCTCGCCCAGCATCGCTCCGGGGCCGTACTCGGCCACGCGCTCGCCATCAACCTCGACGCGCAAGACGCCGTCAAGGACCAGGTACACATCCGAACTCTGGTCACCCTGCGTGACCAGCATCGTTCCACGCTTCACCTTTCTAATCTTAGGTTTGGCTGCGCCCTTCATCAGTTTCTGGGAGAGGTTTCGTTCGAGGGCGGTTTCCACGGTCGTGACGAAGGCATCGGAGTCCTGGTGACCCCACGGCGTCTCCTTGCCGAAGGACTTGCGATACCAGTCAGCGAAGTCGATGAGTCCGGACTTCGCACTGAGCTGGCCGTGGTCGTCATAGACCCAGTGACGGGGGAACCGACTGGCGCCCACGAGTGCACCCTTGGACTGACCGTTCGTGTACATCGTGAGCGACAGGGTCGTCCACGCCAGCGGTGCCTGCCATTGCACGAACGGCGCTCGGCGAACTCGTCGCGGGGCGGGCATCCCGGTACGTCCGCCGGCGGTCTGGATGAATCGGACCCAGCCGTCGCCGTAGACCGGCTTCATCTTGATGTCGGGCAACGCGACGGCCTCGAAGACCTTGCTCACCGGGCCGAGTTTGACGGTCGTCGAGCCGATCATGCCGGCGCCGGTGTAACTGGCTCCAATGATCTCGCCGCTGGCGTTGACTTGAATCGACGCCGAAAGACGGTTCGCGAAGCGGAATCGATCGGCGGTGCGAAGCGCGTCGAGATCCTCGATCTCATCCGGCGGCGCCGGGTCGTAATGGGCCATCCCGACGTCGAAGGGTAAACGGGTTCCCCCCTGAATCGCTTCGGAGGGAATCCATGACAGTGAAGTGACTGAACTTTGGTATCGCATGGGACCATCGTCGCGGCAGAAAAAGGTGCGGTAAATAGTGGTACCGCACTACTCGATGGGGGTCTAACACCCCCTCATTTCGTGGGGTCTGCCCCCTTTTTGATCACGTGACGAAGACCGAGAATTAGCTCACCATGAGTGAGCACAGCGTCGACAACATCTCGGCCATCACCGTATTTCTCGCCGACGACAATTTGCTCGTTCGCGAAGGCGTGCGCGCACTCATCGATCGACAGAGTGACTTACAAATCGTCGGCGTGGCATCGGACTACGACGAGACCGTCGCGGGGGCCACCGCGACCGCCCCCAACGTCCTGGTGACCGACATCCGCATGCCGCCGGCGTTCAACCGCGAAGGCATCGACGCGGCCAAGGAGGTGCGCAAGCGCCACCCCGGCACCGGGATCGTGATCCTCTCGCAGTACGACGACCCCGAATACGCCGTGGCCCTGCTCGCCGAAGGTTCGGCCGGCTACGGCTATCTGCTGAAGGACAACCTCGCGCAGGGCAACCAACTCATCGAAGCGATACGCATGGTCGCGACCGGGGGAACCGCACTCGACCCCACGATCGTCGAATCGTTGATGCGACCGGTCACGTCGAACAGCGAACTCTCGGACACCGAAGAGTCGCTCCTCGCGTTCGTCGCGGAAGGTAAGCCGATCAAGGCGATCGCTGCTGCGAGGCGAATGACGCCCGAAGCGGTCGACGCCCAGGTCGAGGATCTCTTTCGAAAGCTCGCCGCCGAGGTGAGTGCCGGCCACCAGGGCGCGCTCGATCGCCTGCGTAATCTCCATCGCGCCATCGTTGACCGCGAGGAGCAGGGCGAGACGCTCTCACGATTGTTGCCGGGTGGCATCGCCGAGAAACTCCGTAAGGAGGGCAGACGGATCGGTGAAACCGAGCGGCTCAACGTCACGGTCATCATGAGCGACATCCGTTCGTATTCGACGATCGCCGAGCACGCCGACCCGAGCGAATTGGCCGGACAACTCAACACCCATCGCGCCGCGATGAATCGCGCCATTATTGGGGAAGGGGGAACGGTCATGCAATTCGTCGGCGACGCGGTGATGGCGGTCTTCGGTGCCCCGGTGCCCAGTGACGATCACGCCGATCGAGCCGTCGTCGCGGCCGCCAGCATGCACGCCCTGCAGAACGAGATCAACGTGACCTGGGAAACGGAAGGACTGCCGGCCTTTGGTCTCGGCATCGGCCTTTCGACGGGCGAAGTCGCGGCCGCGCTTCTCGGTTCCGAAGAGCGACTCGAATACACGCTCGTCGGGGATACGGTCAACTTGACCCAGCGGCTCCAGCAGCTCGCGTCGGCCGGCGAGACGGTGATCTCCGAGCCCACCAAGAACGCGCTGTCACTCGACATCGAGACCGTCGAGCTGGACGCCCAGTTGGTCAAGGGCCGTGATACTCCCGTGACCTCGTTCAAGATCCTCGCGCTCACCCGCAACGAACCAAGTTTCAATACATCAAGTGAAGGAGAAACTCCATGACCACCACCGAATCTGACGCGAGCCCACGAGAGGCATCGGCGTTACCGGCACTCGAAGTGCGCGGCGTGCGAAAGACCTTCGAGGCGGAACTCGCGCCCGTGCGGGCCCTGCGCGGTGTCGATCTCACGGTCGAACGAGGAACGTTCGTCGCCTTGATGGGACCATCGGGATGCGGCAAGTCGACGTTGCTCAATCTGGTCGCCGGACTCGAAGAGGTTGACGAAGGTTCGATCAGCGTCGCCGGCGAGTCGATGTCCGAAGGATCAGAAGACGATCACGCGTTGATTCGACGCAAGCACATCGGCATCGTCTTCCAGTTCTTCAACCTGCTCGAGGGCATGAGCGTGCTCGAAAACGTCGCGCTCCCGGCGATCATCGCCGGCCGCAATCGCAAGGCCGCCGAGTCGCGCGCGCGCGACCTGCTCGACCTCCTCGGCATCGCCGACAAGGCGTCCGAGATGCCGGGTGTCCTCTCGGGGGGCCAGCGACAGCGCCTCGCCATCGCGCGAGCACTCGCGAACGAGCCGACGCTTCTGCTGGCCGACGAACCGACCGGTGCGTTGGACTCGGTCGGAGGACAAGAGGTCATCGAGTTGCTCAGCCGACTTCACGCGGCCGGCCAAACAATCATTCTGGTGACGCACGACGCGCAGGTCGCCAACGCCGCCGATACGGTGTTGCGAATGCGCGATGGTCGTATCGTGAGTGACGATGGCGCGGGCGACGGCGACTCCGACGCCGTGACAACGATCGGCACGCTCTGAGCACCCGCGACGTGGTGAGCACGGTGCGAACCCCCGGCTCGATGACGACACACCGAACGACGTCATCGCGAGATCGACTGGCCTCGGTCGGCGTCGCCCTCCTCGGCGTGATTGCCGCACTCGTTGCTCTCGTTGACGCACCGCACGCCGCCCAGGTCGTCCTTTGGAGCACGAGCGCGGTCGCGGTCGCGAGTTGGGCGGTCGCGGGCGTGGTCCTCGTGGGACGAACGCCTCGTCTCGGCTTCAACTGTTCGCTCGTCGCATTCGGCGGCGGTCTGGTGATACTCGTGATGCGCGTCGGTGACCACCACGGACTCGGCGTCGACAATGCAACACGGCGACTCGCCGACGTGCTCGCCCTTCTCACGATGGCGGTCATCGTCCAGGTCGTACTTTCCTTGCCCGACGGAGTACTCAAGACCAGGGGTCGTCAACTCGGCGCCGCCGCGTGGTACGGCGTCGCCATCGCCTTATGCGTGTACTACGTCGCCGGCGCGAAGGCGCTCACACCGTGGCCCCTCGCACTTGGTTGGTGCGTCGCTCTCGGCTCAGCGTTGCCGGCTCTGCGGGGTCGATACGTTGACGCCTCTGCGCGTTCTCGTCAGCTGGTCCAATCACTCGTCGGAGGTTCGGCGCTGTCACTCACTGTGGTCGTCGTCCTCATCACGCTTCACTCGCTGGTCGACTGGCCCGTTCATGTCGGTGCGCCACTCATCGCCCTTTCGTGCCTGGTGCCGCTCGGGCTCGCGGTCGGAGCGTCAAACGCCGCGTCGCACGCCGACCGGGTCTTGGTACACCTCATCACGACGTTGGGCACGGTCGCGATCGTGGCCGGTGCGTACCTGCTCGCGGTACGCGGGTTCGACAAGGCGCCGGCGACGCACGCCGACCGCAACCTCCTGTGGTGGGCCATGGCGGCAGCCGCCGTCGCGGCCATTGCCCAGTTGGCGCTCCGAGGTCGCTTCTCGCGGATCGCCACCAGCTTCACCTACGGGGCGCGCGAGGCCCCTGACGAGGTAGTTCGCTCATTCGGTACTCGCATGACCCGGGCGATCCCCATGGACGAGTTACTACTGCAACTCGTCGAATCGCTCCGCAAGACGCTGACGCTCGCGTCGGCCGAGATCTTCACGGGCAACGGTGAGGTGCTGGACCTCGTGGTGTCGGTCCCCGACCGACCGACTCGATCGCTTCACGTGACGCGCGACGAACGACAGGTGATTTCGCGCGCCGGGGTGTCCGGGAACGCGTGGGCCTCGGTCTGGTTACCCTCGATTGCCACGAGCGACGCCGTTGGTCCCATGCGCGTCGCGCCCATCAGCCACGCGGGAGAACTCCTCGGCATCATCGTGGTCTCGAAGGTCGAAGGCGCCGTGGCGTTTCGTGAAGATGATGATCGGGTGCTCGCCGACCTCGCCCGACAAGTCGGACTCGCCCTTCATAACGCGCAGCTCGACACGGCACTTCAGAGTTCGATGGATGAACTTCGTCGCCAGGCCGACGAACTGCGCGCCTCGAGAGCCCGCGTCGTCGCGAGTGGCGACGCGGAACGTCGACGCGTGGAGCGCAACCTGCATGACGGCGCCCAACAACATCTCGTCGCCTTGGCCGTGAACCTACGACTCACGAAGGACGTCGTCGCCGAGGACCCGGAGATGGCCGCGCAAATGCTCGACGAACTAGGTCAAGCGGTACAAGAAACGATTCGCGAACTACGTGAACTCGCCCACGGCATCTATCCGCCACTCCTCGTCGACAGCGGACTGGGAGAGGCCCTGAAGGCAGTGGTAAACCGATCGCCGCTCGACATTGAGTTGAACACCGAAGGAATTGGCCGCTACGGCGGCGACGTCGAAGCAGCCGTCTACTTCTGCTGTCTCGAGGCCCTTCAAAACGCCGGTAAGCACGCCGCGTCGGCGCACGTGGTCGTTCGCGTGTGGGAGGAGTCGGGCAGTCTCCTCTTCGAAGTGCGCGACGACGGACCGGGCTTCGACGTGCGGACCGCGCAGCGGGGCCACGGCTACGTCAACATGATGGACCGACTCGGTGCTATCGGTGGCGCGGTGCGCTGGGAATCCGAGATCGGGCACGGCACCGCGATTCGCGGTTCGTTGCCGCTGGACTAAATCACGTCGCGAACGCGACCTCGTTGCGCTGGTCCCAGAGACGTCGCAACGTCGTCGCGCCGAGTTGCTCCTTGTGCACGTAGGCGCGGGCCCCACTCGCCGTGGCGTCGGGCGGCAGGTCGCTGATGTCATACGTCGAACAGAGGATGACGAACGTCTCCGGGAGCTCTGCGACAATGCGACGCGTCGCTTCGATGCCACCCATCTCGGGCATGTTGATATCCATCAGCACGACATCGGGATGAACCTCTTCCGCGAGTTCGAGAGCCTTCACCCCGTTCTCCGCTTCGCCCGCGAGCGAGAAGCCCTCGGACCTGCGTATGACAGCGCGCGCGGCCATTCGAAAAGGTGCTTGGTCGTCCACGACGATGACAGAGAGGGGCTCTTCCATGTGTAAAGTATCTCACTTCGGCGTTCCCATAGGTAGTGAGGTGCCTTCCACGAAGGGGGTGTGGTTAACCTCCCGCGCTCTCCCCTAAATAGACGAGTACGGCCTTCACACGGCGATTCAAATCGTGTTCTTCGGATAGGCCGAACTTGGCGAAAATTGAATTCGAATGCTTCTCGACGGCCCGCTCCGAGACACCGAGACTCTTAGCGATCGCTCCATTGGACTTACCCTGGGCCATCTCGCTCAATATCTCGGTCTCGCGCGGCGTCAACCAATCGAGGTCACTCTTCGGCCGATGTGAGCGCGCCTTCACGAGTTCATCGACGACCAACGGATCGATGACCGAACCACCTTCGGCGACAACTCTTATAGCGCGCGACAATTCACTCGCTCCGGCCACTCGTTCTTTGAGCAAATACGCGCGGCCGGCCGAACCGTCCTCGAGAAGAGCCAGCGCGTACGCCGGTGCGGTGTACTGACTCAGCACGACGACACCAACGTTCGGGCGGTTCTCGCGCAACCACGCGGCGGCCCGAATTCCCTCATCGGTGCCGGTAGGCGGCATACGGATATCCGTGACGACGACGTCCGGTTCGCACGTCGTGATCAGTTCGATCAATTCGGGATAGTCGCTGCCGACACCCACCAATTCGAAGTAATCGTCACTACTTATCAGACGGGTGATGCCCTCGCGCAAGAGCGCGTTGTCCTCGGCCAAGACCACCCGGATAGTCACGAACAGAACGTACCATCGAAGCCCGACCGCATGGATGGTCGTTGACCGAGTGTCGACAGGTGAGTTGATGAACACCACGGAACCGATCGGTGCTCTAGTCCTCTCTAAGCGCCTCGGCCGGACGAACCCGTACCGCGAGGAGAGCGGGACCTAACGCGAGTGCGACGCCGCCCAGCGCAATGACGCTGCACACGGCGAGGATCAACGCGACGGGAATCACCTCAACGGGCACGGCCCCAAGGTGTGTGGCGAAGAGACGCCACACCGCCCGACCGGCAACGATTCCCACCGGTACGCCAATCACAAGGCCGACAGCGACGACGGTCAACGCCTGCCAGCACGTCGCCACCAATACCTGACGCCGTACGAATCCCAAGACCTTCAAAAGTGCAACCTGACGGCGCCGTCGTGCGACGCTGACGAAGAGAAGGTGCGCGAGCGTTGCGGCACCGAAGAGGGCCAGAGTAATGCCGAGCAGAAGGGGGAAGTCCACGGCCTGGCCAAAATTGGCGAGGTTCACGGGTACCGACAACACGTTCACCTCTTGGGAGAACTCGCGCTGCAGCCGCCGCAGCTCGGCGTGACCCGCCGTGCCAGGTGCGATCCCGACGGCCATTCCCAATCCCGAAATCGTCTTGACCAGCCCCTGCTCACACGTGGACTCACTAGGGCTGCCCGCGCACGCGAGGGACAGCGCCGCGTGGAACGAAATCACCGCTCCGGTGCCAAGTCCCCCGCTGCTGAAGGTTGGCGGAAGGACCACCGTCCCGACCACCCGAAAGACGCGCAGATGCTTCTTTCCACTCTTATTGACTAATCCAATTCTGACGCTCGATCCGACGTGCAGTTTCGCTTGGGCCATCGTCGTCGAACCGAGCACGATCTGCGATTCGCCGTGTGGCGCATGGCCGTTGACGAGTGAGAACGCCATGGGGCCCTTGGCGACATTGACGAAAGTTCCCTCAACCGGAACGGTCCCGACATCCAGATACTTGCCCGTAAAGCCCCAAGTGATCTTGGTGACCGCGGGGTCGGTCTTCATTGTCGCCAGGGCCGTTTTCACTTGTGGTGCCGTCATGTTGCCCAAGTCCAGCTGCCAGTTCTGACCGTAGAGCGGTGGTGTCGTGACGAGATGCGTGAGGCTAGCGCCAAAGACCGATGTCGCCACCAGAGCGACCACGGCCACCGTGGCTCCGACTAGCGCCGTCACCACCGGGACGCTGGTACGTCCTCTCCCTCGATCGAGCGCGTTTCGCACCCCGACCACCATGCTCGCTGGCGCCCCCGCCCGTGCCACCAGTGTCGCCGCGGACACGCTATGCCCAGCGGGCGGTTCGTGCGTGTTCTGAGCGCTGCGGCTCTGCGCTGCGCGCGACGACGGCACGACGGCCAACGCGATGACCGTGGCCACGACGATCAAAACACCCACCCCGAACAACACCGAGCTGAACACGAAACCGAGACTCGAGGAGGCCGCCCTCGCCTCTCCGACCGGCGTCAGATCAGAGAGCGCGTAGGCGAGAGTCACACTTCCGATCGCGCCCGCGATCCCAATCGCCCCGGCCCGCATCAAACCCAGTCCCCACAGTTGGCGAGGTCGAAGTCCCAGGGCGGCGAGCGTTGGATACGATTCACGCTCAACGAGACTTTGTCGCGACAATGCCTGGCCAATTAGTGCCAGTCCGGCGAGTATCGCGAACAGAACGAAGAACCACCATCCCGTCGCCTGAGGCTGGATCGATTGGCCCACGGAAGCCAGCGAAGTGTCCAGATTTTGGACGTAGACAAATCCGTGTCCCTGGTGATGGTTGACATAAGGCTGAAATGCCGGCATGTCGTTTTGGCCATGACGAAGTCGCACCTCGAAGATTTTGAGTCGTACAACGGACTGTCCAATACTCTGGTCAAACGCGCGACTCGTAAAGAGGGAGTAGCTCGGGGTGCTCGAAGGAAAGTCGTTCTCGCTGGCTTCGATTCCCACCACGCGAAATTGCACTACGGGTCCGTGTGGAGCGAAGTAGTTGTTGCTCACGATCCACTCGTGGCGCTGGCTCAACTTGTAGAGCGGTACGGACACGATCGAGCCAATCTGCAGGCCAAACTGTTGTTGCATCGAGAAACCGACAAGTGCGTCGTGCACTCGAGTGGGAAAGCGACCTGACAAGAGTTTTATGGTCGTGCTTTGGTGCGAAGTCGGCAGGCCCTCGACGTTGAGATCCTGATTCGGAATGAACTGCCCGCGCGTCGTGCCGTTGCCATTGCCGTAATAAAAGTCGGACGTCACCTTTGACACGTACGGTAGATTGAAGTACTCCTTGGCGAGTTTCGACGATGAAAAGATCTCCGCGTCGTATCCGTAACGCTGGGTGAAACTCGCAAACGCCGATGACGTCCTTTGGGCCGTCGACGCGCCCGCCAGGACGGTGCCGCCGATGAGGGTCACCAATAGTGAGAGAGCCAACCACGAGGTCCAACGCCGATGGAACTCGGCGCGAAACACGACCAAGATTGAGCGCACGGTCCTCCCCCAAAATTAGGTCTCAGTATGCCCGCGAACGTCGCGACGTGAAATGGTGTCAGCCCCTGAGACAACGTCGTACTACCACCCACGACGTACCAACGGGTCCGGCACCGGTGACCGCAGCGATACGATGGACGCCTACGCGGGCGTAGTTCAGCGGCAGAACATCAGCTTCCCAAGCTGAGAACGCGAGTTCGATTCTCGTCGCCCGCTCCAACGTGTTTGGTCAAAAAACACTTATTTGCAAGGCATTGAAGGTGACCAATAGTGACCGCGGGTGACCGCAAATGCCCGTGGCTCTGGGCCGTCAACCAACACCTCGAGCGAACTTCGTATCGGGTTTCGTAATTAGTTCCATATAGCGTCCCCTTGGTTATCAACTTTGTTCTTCTGTAAACATTGGAAGGAGCCCGCAGGTGGAGCGATCTTGAGCTCTTCTATCGAGATGTGCCAAGTGGCGGCGCCCCGGGATCGACCGCAACGTAGCCGTTATTGACGTCGTTGACGAAACCGGAAAACTGCAGGCTTGAGGGAGTGAACGCACTCGCACGGAATTGCCCTACGCCGATTCGCACTGTGGTTGCGGCATTGTGTTCTCAGGCCTGCGGGGCAACCTTCACTCAGCGCACCATTCGAGCCGAACCTCCGTCGACGAGGCGGCGAACCTCTTCGAGGGTGGCCATCGACGAGTCGCCAGGTGTGCTCATCGCGACGGCGCCGTGGGCGACACCGTATCGGAGCGCTTCGTCAGCGGGCATCCCTTCGAGCAGTCCAAAGATCAATCCTGCGGCAAATGCATCGCCCCCGCCCACCCGGTCGAGAATCTCGAGCGAGGGCATGACGTCACTCGAGATGACCACACCGTCGGCCCAACAGACGCCTCCCCAGTCGTTTCGTGAGGCCGAGTGAATTGTCCGGACCGTCGATGCGATGACGCGCAGGTTCGGAAACGCCGAGGCAACCGCGCCGAGGGCGGCCACGTCGCCGCTCGCCCAAGAAGCTTCGTCGGAGGATTGCGCACGAGGGACGTCTATACCGAGCGCCTCGACGAAGTTCTTCTCGTTCCCGAATACCACATCAGAGAGGCTGATGAGGAGTCGATTCACGTCGACGGCTCGCGCATTACCAGCCGCGTCTCCCCAGAGTGAGGCCCGGACGTTGACGTCGTAGGAGACAACAGCGCCCGACCTTCGCGCCGCACGCATCGCCTCTTCGGCGACGTCGGAAGTAGTCGATGACAGGGCGCTAAAAATCGCACCGGTGTGAAACCATCGCACCCCCCGGTCCACGAAAAGATCGTCCCAGTTCACGTCACCGACCTTCATTTGACTGGCGGCGGAGTTGGCCCGATCCGAGCAGCCGACCGCGGCCCGAGGTCCGAATCCGCGCTCGGTGAAGTTGAGCCCGTTTCGAACGGATCGACCGATCCCGTCATACGGCACCCACCGGAGCCACGACAGGTCAACGCCTCCCTGGCGCATGAGGTCCTCAATGAGCCGACCGATCTGATTGTCGGCGAGCGCCGTGACCACGGCAGCACGTTGAGCGAAACAGTGACGCAACCCCCGCGCGACGTTGTACTCTCCGCCTCCTTCCCACGCCCGGAACGACCGAGCCGAAGAGATCCTTTCCTCACCAGGGTCGAGTCGGAGCATGACCTCGCCAAGCGCCACGATGTCGAATTCACAATCCCGGACTGAGCGCGCGACGAACGGATTTTCGCCTAATTTTGTAGATTCAGGAGTCACCGCGAACCGCTTCCACTATGCCGATCGCTTTTCGAACGAGTTCGGTGATCTCGTCGAATTTACCGGCCGCCAGAAGTTCGGTGGCCACCATCCAACTCCCACCACACGCCACCACTTGAGGCTGGCGCAAGTAGTTCTCCAAGTTGTTTTCGCTGATCCCTCCAGTCGGCACGAAGCTGACGTCTCGAAATGGTCCTGCGAGTGCCTTCAGGAAGCCGACGCCGCCCGCCGCCTCGGCCGGAAAGAACTTGAGCAAGCGAGCACCGGCGTGAAGGGCTCGGAGCACCTCCGTCGGCGTGCAGACGCCGGGAAGCACGAGCACGTCGTGTTCAAGGCAGTAGTCAATCATCCCCTCATCGGTACCGGGCGAGACGATGAATGACGCGCCAATGCCGACCATTCGCCGCGCGTCATCGAGCGTGCGAACGGTCCCCGCTCCGAGCAACGCATCCGGATGTCTCTCGATGAGTTTCTCGAGAGCGACGGCGCCGTCCGGTGTCCGCAAAGTGATTTCCGCCGCAGCGATACCACCCGCACTCAGTGCCGCGAAGAGGTCGTCGGCTTGGTTGAGGTCCGCGAGTTCGACGACGGGCAGGATGCCGTATTCGCGCAACCGGACCTCGGCGAGTTCAGCGCGCTTCATGGGAGGTGCCGGCATCGACTGAACGACTTCGCATCGTCTCGGTTCGAAGATCGCTGCTCACTCATCGCGCGAGCCACCCCCCGTCAACCGGCAAGATCACCCCGCACACGTAGTCCGACGCAGATGAAGCTAAGAAGAGAGCCGCGCCCGCGATGTCGAGTGCCTCGCCCCACCGTCCGGCCGGAATACGGTCCAGGATCGATCGACTGCGCTCAGGGTCGGCGCGCAGCGCTTCGGTGTTATCCGTCGAGATGTATCCGGGGGCAATTCCGTTCACGTTGACGCCTCGGGGAGCCCATTCGTTGGCGAAGGCCTTGACCAGACCGGCGACACCGTGCTTGGACGCCGTATACGACGGTACGAGGATTCCACCCTGAAAGGAGAGCAGCGAACCAGTGAAAATTACTTTGCCCGCACCGCGTTCGACCATCGTGCGCCCTATCTCGCGCGTGAGGATGAAGGGGGCAGTGAGATTGATTGCGATGGTCCGCGTCCACATGTCGTCGGTGTGATCCACTGCGGCCGCTCGCACGATCGATCCTGCGTTGTTCACAAGTATGTCAATCGGTCGTGAACTCTGTGCCAGGCGCGACGCCAACTCGTGCACCTGCTTCTCATCGGACATATCGGCACGGATTGCCTCGAAAGAACGACCCAGCGACTCGACCGACTGCTGTACCTCCGAGCCCGAATCTTCCAGCTGAGCACTTACGCCCACGATGTCCGCACCGGCACCGGCGAGCAACTCGGCAATCGCTCGACCGATGCCGCGACGCGCACCCGTGACGACGGCGAGCTTTCCGGAGAGATCGAACAACCCCTCGAAGTGAATTGAATTCTCGTTACTCGTCACTTCGAATCACCACAGTCGACGAGCACCTTCATGGCGTGGCCCGCTCGTAGTCGCTCAAATGCGTCCGAAGCATCCGAGAGGGTGACGACGTCGGTAATCAGATCTTTGGTTGGGATGGCCCCACTTCCGAGTAAACGAAGCGCCTCTTCAAAATCCCCTTGCTCATAGACGCGCGCGCCGACGAGCGTCAACTCACGCCAGAAGAATTTGAAGAGGTCGACCGGCGTCGGACGTGAGTGGATCGCGACGAGGGCGAGTCGACCCCGAGCGGCCAACGACGTGACAGCCGCTTCCACACCTCCCGCCGAACCGGAAACCTCGAAACTGACGTCGACGCCGGCACCCTGTGTCCAGTCGTCAACGACAGCCGCCAGATTGTCGGCGGGGTCAACGGTGCGCAGGCCGATCTGGTCGATGAGCTGTCGACGTTGCGAGTTGGGCTCGCTCACGAGTACGTCGCCACCCGCGGCGGTCGCAACCGACGCGATGAGAAGCCCAATCGGGCCGCCCCCGACCACCAACGCCTTCTGCCCGGATCGCAGTTCGGAGCGACGAACGTCGTGGACGGCTACCGCGGTCGGCTCGGCCAGCGCGGCCTCCTTCAGGCCGAGGTTGGAGGGAACTCGGACAAGCGTGCGTTTTGGGACGTTCCAAGTACTCTGCAACGCCCCCGGTGAATCGATCCCAATGAAGTTGAGGCGATAACAAATGTGGGAGAGGCCGCGCAGGCACGCCGGACAGGTTC
Source organism: uncultured Acidimicrobiaceae bacterium (assembly GCA_937881055.1). Classification (GTDB taxonomy): domain Bacteria; phylum Actinomycetota; class Acidimicrobiia; order Acidimicrobiales; family RAAP-2; genus RAAP-2. Next base: position 31,764 of record CALGFJ010000311.1, read on the forward strand.
CACACCAATCGAGCGGAACGACCACGACTTCGTCGCCCGGCACCCACTCGTCAACGTCGTCACCCACCGCCGTAACCGTGCCCGACATCTCGTGCCCGAGAATTGCAGGAAGTGAGACTCTCGCGTCCATGTCACCATCGAGAATGTGCAAGTCAGTTCCACAGATACCCACGAACGCGACTTTCAACTGGACTTCTCCAGGTGCGGGTGGTCGTCCTTCGACGTCACGCACCGCGATTCGACCCTGACCTTCGTAGTATGCGGCAAGCATCCCTACCTCTCTCGTTGATTTCGCAGCATTGATTCCGACGAGTAGCGACCCGAATTAACCTGAATCGGTTCGATGCGAGCGTGCATCACGGTCGGGCACCGGTATCAGTACTTTTGGGGATTCTCGTTCCGAGGATGCCCCCATCGACGACGAGATCTGCACCGGTAGTTGAACCGGCGTCCGGCCCCGCCAGGTAACAAATTGCCGCCGCGACCTCCTCCGGCGTTACCAGTCGGCCATGAGGCTGACGCGCGATGACCGCCGCGCGTTCAACCAGGGGATCTCCAGTAGCGTCGATGAGCCGTTCGACCCACGGGGTATCCACCGTGCCGGGGCTGACCGAGTTCACCCTTATCCCCTCACGCAAGTGGTCGGCGGCGAGTGCCTTGGTCAACGCGAATACGGCGCCCTTCGAAGCCCCGTACGCGGCGCGGCGGGGTGCTCCCGTTAGAGCGACGAATGACGCGATATTCACGATGGAAGCGTGTGGGGACCGACGCAGTGCGGGAAGAGCCGCGCGTGTCACTCGCATGACGCCCAGAACGTTCACTTCGAATAGACGCCGCCACTCCGCTTCAGCCAATTCCGGACTTTCGTCGACTGAACCCTGCATACCCACTCCGGCATTGTTGATCAACACGTCGAGACCATTGAGATCCTCGACTGCGGCCGAAACGGCATCGCGAACCGATGAATCGTCGGCCACGTCACAGTATTGCCAGGCGATTCCCTTGACGTCGTATATTTGCTTGAGGTCGAGCGAGACAACATTCGCACCTCGTTCAAGGAACCGAAGGCCAGTCGCAAGTCCGATTCCCGAGCTGCCTCCGGTAATGACGACGCGCCAACCAAGAAAATCATCGTTCGACCTTCGCGGACTCGGCAGACTCACTTCTTCGTTCATGTCAACCTCAACCCGTAGCAGCGAATCGCGGTGTCTCCCCGTAACGCGGACCGCTCATCGTTAGTCAGATCGCCGGCCAGCTCGAGAAGCGCTCGCATGACCCTCTGGTAGCCCCCAGCCACCTCACAGATCGGCCAATCGCTACCGATCATCAGTCGATCGACGCCGAACGCCTCCAGGGCAATGGCGAAGGCGGGGCGCAGGTCATCAACGGTCCAAGGATGTCGGTCACCTTGCGCGGGGTACAGCCCCGACACCTTCGCGAAGACGTTGGGGCAAGCTGCCGCATACGCCACTAGATCGGACCACGTCGATAGGTCACGCCCAATCGGCGGTTTGGCGAGGTGGTCGATTACCAGCCGCAAACCGGGGAAACGCTCTGCGATAACTGGTACGTGTTCGAGATGGCGAGCCAATACTGCCACCAGGTCGAATGTGAGGCCCTGTTGTTCGAGCACCCCGAGGCCCTCTTGGACGTCTTGACGAACGATCCAGTCGGGATCGAGTCGGTTGTGGATCAACACACGTATGCCCACGAGCTTGCCGCTCGTGCGTAGTCGAGCAATCATCGCGTCGAGAACGGGCGGGTCGTCCAATGGCGCCCAAGCGACGATGCCAGCGATCTCTGAATGACGCGACGCGATATCCATCATGAGTTCGTTGTCAGCCTCGTCGTCTTCTGACTGCACGAGTACCGTGGCGTCAACGCCGCTCGCGTGCAGATATGGCGCCAGATCGTCGAAGCCGAAGTGTCGATCCAGTTCGGGGTAGGCGGAGGCGAGCCACGGGTAGGACACACGTGCGGGGTCCCAGAAATGCTGGTGCGCGTCGACGACGGTCACGACTATCCCCGACCCTGGTATACATCCGGGGCCAAAATCTCGGTTCTCTTGAACCCCCGGTCACGCGAAGAGGAGCACGACGATTCGTCAAGGACTCGCGTCGCTGGTCCGGTCATCGATGACTTCGAGTGGACGCTCACTGCTGAGAATTGTCGGAGGGTGGCCAAAGGAGAGCCCAACGTTTGAACCTGACTCATCGTCCCTTAATCCGTACTCCCGACTCGGCGTCAAACAGCAACATGGAGTCATCCTTGACGCGAAGAGTTATCCGGTCTCCGCTCTTGACCACCACGGTCGGGGCGACCCGCACAACAATCTCAGGTGTAGTGACCGTCGTCTCGCCCGCTAGGTCGTCCAACTGTGCATAAATGTAAGCCTCGGATCCCAGTTCCTCCACGAGCTTGACGATGGCCGAGATTCCATTACCGTCGCTCGCGAGTTCCAATGCTTCCGGCCGAAGACCGACGGTCACCGGACCTATCCCTGCGATCTGATGAAACGACTGCGGAAGCGACACTAACGTACGCCCGATTTGAACTCCGCTCTCGACAATCGTGGCGTCGAGCAGGTTCATCGCCGGTGATCCGATGAACCCTGCGACGAACGAGTTGATCGGTGCATCGTAGAGCGCGCGGGGCACGTCAACTTGTTGAAGCACACCGTCTTTGATTACCGCGACGCGATCCCCCATCGTCATGGCCTCGACCTGATCGTGGGTCACGTACAACGTGGTGACGCCGAGCCGACTCTGCAATTCGGCAATCTGGGTCCGAGTGGAGACGCGCAATTTCGCGTCGAGGTTCGAGAGCGGTTCGTCCATCAAGAACACTTGGGGCTTGCGAACGATTGCCCGTCCCATCGCGACGCGCTGACGTTGACCTCCCGACAGTTGACCGGGCTTGCGCTCCAGGTACTCCTCCAAATCGAGAATCTTGGCCGCCTCGCGCACGCGTGTCACGATCTCTGACTTCTCTAGCTTGGCCATCTTCAACGCGAAGCCCATATTCTCCGCCACGTTCATGTGCGGGTACAGGGCGTAATTCTGAAAGACCATTGCGATGTCCCGGCTGCGCGGCGGAAGTCCCACGACGTTCTGGTCACCAATGAATATTCCGCCTTCGTCAACCGGTTCGAGACCGGCAAGCATCCGTAGGCTCGTCGTCTTCCCGCAACCGGATGGGCCGACGAGCACGACGAACTCACCGTCCCCGATCTCCAAATTCAGCCGATCGACGGCTTTACGTTCGGTCTTCGGATAAATCCGAGACGCCTCCTTGAACGTCACTGTGGCCATGCGTGTCCTTTCAAAATTGCGAATGTTGAGGCCACGTCGTGGCCTCCTTGTCGAGTGACTGTACTTTGCGGGATCGTGCACGTCTGAAGTCGGGTTCTCTGATGGCCCGACATGTCTCGACGCGGATAACGGCCCTTCGCCGGACTCGATCCGTCTCTTCGACCATCCGATTCTCTATTCCTTCGTGGCACCGGCGAGCATTCCCTTCACAAGTGTGCGCTGCGCGAACATGAACACAATCGCCACCGGCGCAATCGCAACAAGGATTGCCAATGCGAGCTCGGGTCGCTGGACGAGCTGGGCCCCCGTCCCCGGGTTCCCTGGATTGAAGGCCTCAGTCGAGGAGATCAGATACTCCAGTCCGACTTGCACTGGCAACTTGCTATTGCTGGCAATCATTACGAAGGGTAAGTAGTAGTTGTTCCAGTCCGCGACGAAAGCGAAGAACGCGACGAGCGCTACGACGGGGCGAGCGAGAGGCAGCGCTACGTAACGAAAGACTCCCCACTCATTGCAGCCATCGACTCTGGCCGCTGACAGTAGGTCTTTGGGAATCGTTGAAGAGAAAAAGATATAGCAGAGGTAGACACCGAAAGGGAAGAACGAGAATGGAAGGATCACCGCCCACGGAGTGTCGGTAAGGTTCACCGAGTTCATTTCAAGAAACAGCGGTAGCACGAGCGCGGTCGCGGGCATGATCATTGTCACCAAGGTGATCGCCAGTAGCGTTCGACGACCGATGAACTGGGTAAGCGCCAGTCCGTAGCCGGCCGGAATCGCAGCAATTATTGCTATAGCCACGCCGCCAAAAGAGTAAATCGCGGAGTTCTCCAACCAACCGACCATGGCGTCGCTTTGGAATCCGAACAATGCCTTCCAGGCATGGACGAAGTGACTGAGTGTTCCGAGGGAAAAGGGTCCCGATGACGTGAGCTGGACGTCGGTCTTGGTCGTCGCAAGTAGAACCCAAATGACAGGTACAAAGAAGAACGCCGTAAAGCCCAAGAGCACAATCAGGCCAACGATTCGCCAAGTGAAGTGGGAGAGTTTCATCAGTTGATCTCAAACAACTTGGTGCGCCACACGAGCAACGTGGCACCGACCAGTCCAAGGACGAGGAGCGTGACCGAGATCGCTGCAGCCTCGTTGAAATTGTCATTAATGAACGCGATGTAGTACGCGAGCTGATTCGGTGACCACGTATTACTGACTAAGCCCGCCGTTGCCTGACCGACGAGTTGCGGCTCTACAAATAGCTGCGTGCCACCAGCAAAGGACAGTATGAGCATGTAGACAACCCACTTCTTGATCAGCGGCAATTTGATCCTCAATGCGGATTGGAAGGCATTCGCTCCGTCAAGTTTGGCCGCCTCGAGAAGTTCGTCCGGAATGTTGTTCAACGCGCCATACATCACGACGATCCAACCGCCAGCGCCGGTCCAAAAAGCCATAATCGCAAAGATCAACGGCAGGTGAGATGGCTGGAGAACCAGGTCAATTTGGGCGTACCCAAGAATTGAGAGCAGAAAGTGCCACGGACTGAGAGTGGGGTCCAACATGAAGAGCCACACGAGCACGCTCGCGGCGCCAGCCAACGCCCCAGGCATATAGAACAAAAAGCGGAACGCGGCGCTGGTTCGCCGGGCCAGCGAATGAAGCATCAGCGCCAGCACCAGGATGAGCGTCGCTTCCGCGATCAACCAAATCGCGAGATATTCAGCGACATGTTCAAAAGCGGGAAGGAAGCGGAAGTCTTGAAATGCGCGCGTGAAGTTCGATCCCCACGCGATTCCGCCTCCCACCTTTGTCAATGACAAGTAGATCGCGTACGCAGTTGGGGCGATTCCAAACAATGCAAGGAGCACCACGTACAGACTGACGAAGACGTAGCCAGATAACCGCGAACTACCTATTGGTGCCCCATCCTCGGAGCGACCACCCCGGCGAGCGCGTGAACGCTCGCCGGGGATAGCCGCAACAGGGGGAACGGTCATCTATGAATGGACTTGGAAGCCATCAGAGCGTGCGAGATTCGCAGCATCGGAGGCGAAAATACCAAGCCCAGCTGCCTGCGTTCCTCCAGTTGCAAGCGAGGGAACGACATCCGACGCCCAAATCTGGTCGTTGGCGTATGGCACCGCCGACCAGCCGGACCAGATCTCGTTCGCCGCCTTGTTAAATGCTTGCGAGAGTGTCGGCTGACCACTAAGCGGAGTCGCGTAGCTTCCGGAAGCGTCCTGCGTGGCAACCCACGGCGCGTCATCTGGACCGTACGCCGGGAATCCCGGTGAGAGATTCTGGCTGGTGAGACTTGTGTCAAGCCAAACGACCGCTGACGCCGCGAGCTTCAGGTTCTTGCTGTGCGACGAAACGAACCAGAGACCGCCGCCAATCGCGCCCGTTACAGCCGGACCGCTAGAACTAAACGTCAACGGATAGCCCGCCGCCATTTTGCAGTCGGGGTTCGCGGACGTGCACGAGCCGAGGCCGGGGAAGACTCCCCCCATCCAAGAAGCACCTGGATAGAACACGATTTTCCCACCGTACTGCTGGCCAAAAGTCGAACTGAACATGTAGGCCACTGGAAGCGCAGTACGTGAGACCCCGTCGAGGAGCGAGGCCATTGCCGTGCAGTTCGTTGAGGCCGGGTTGATCAGTAACGTTCCCGGACTGGTCTCTTGGCTCAAGGGACATTCGTTGCCCCAGTAGTAGGTGTCAGCGTCCCACGAGTCGCCCTGGGTGCCGATGATGTCACCCTTTGCTGCGGCCAGAGCACCATCCGTCGCCCATTGCTGCCACGTAGTCGGAACCGAGGTAATGCCGTCCTGTGCCATGAGTGTCGGGTTGTACCACAGTACGTTCATGGCGAGGTCATTGCGTAGGCAATAAACCTTGCCGCCGATTGTGCACAGAGCTGCTGATCCGTGTGCGAACTTGGCGAGCGTACTCTTTGAAATGAGCCCCTTGTTCAATACGGCCGCATCGTTAAACGGCGCTTGAGCGAGCGAAGCCGCGTCGTTGTTCTGTTCGCTGAAGTAGATGTCTGGCCAACCGTGACCGACTCGGTTGTCGAGTGCGAAGGCCGATTGGTACGTGCCGTCTCCGTTGGAGTCACCATCCTTCAACACCGCGACGACATGGACCTTTGGGTGAGCCTTGATGTAGGCCTGAACCATCGACTTACGCGCCGTGTCGTACCAGATAGTTATCGTTGGCTTTTTGGCGGCACTGGCCCCTGTAGCACCGATACCAGCGCTGACTATCGACAGGCTGACCAGGCTGGCGCACGCTGCTACCGCCAACGTTCGGCGGTGCCAGCGTGTCCGCCGGTTGCCCCCGCCGGATGATCTATAAATATTCATTTCCTTCTCCCCCTGATTAAGGTACTTATTTTCGCTGTTTGCGATCTCATTTCGATTGACTCATCATGACGGTGATTTCCCGTTCGTCGAACTCTGAGCCGCCACGGCTCCATCCGTCATGTCGAACACATAAGGCATCAACTCATCCGGATAGTGCGGCCCGGGCTCCAGACCGACCCCTGGCCCTTTCGGCGCCATGACCATTCCTGCAGCACTCACCCCTACCTCACGCTTCGCCGGATTCGATGTCACGAGAGATTCGTAATATGTGCAATTTGGAATCGCCATACAGAGATGTCGGGCGTACATCGTGGGACCGTGAGGCTCTGCGCGCAAGCGATATGAATCGGCGAGGTGAGCTATTCGCATTGCGCCGGTGAAGCCACCGCGCAGCTCCGTGCTCGTTCGCACATAACTGGCACAGCCGCTCGCTATGAAGTCCGCGGTGTTCATGTGAGCGCCGTCCGAGGTCTCGGCGACGTTAAGGGGAACGCGGACCCTTTGGGCGAGCCACTGATAGGAGGTGATACTGAATTCGCGAATCGGCTCTTCGTACCAGAGGTACCCGGCCGCAGCGAGAGCATCGCCAACGTAGACGGCGTCAGGAAGATCGAATCCAGCCGAACCGTCATACATGAGCGGGAAGGCATCGCCCACATGTTCGCGAACCGCAGTACACAACTCGGCGTCTCGTCGCGGATCTCCCCAGGCGTGCAACTTGAGTGCCGGGTAGCCCAGTTCGATGCATTGCGTGGTCACATCAAGGTACTCAGCGACGCTCGAGAATGTGGTTGTCGACGCATACGCAGGAATCTCGCGTCGAAAGCCTCCAATGACTTCCCACGTCGGTGCGTCGTAATAACGACCCGCAAGATCCCACAATGCAGTGTCGACGAGCCCTAAGAGCCAGAGAGGAAACTCCTCGGTCCGGTCGAGCTCCCACATACGGTGCCAGAGCCACTCGCGTTGCAAGGGATCCGCGCCAATTAACTCGTTGCGTAGCACGTGTTCGACGACGTCGGCGACGACCGGCCCGCTGCCTCGACGAGGCGCTATGGCAACCCCGTCGACGCCCTCGTCGGTCCTCAAACGAATCACGCCGACCTCGCGATCGGGAGGGCTACCACGCAGTCCGTCACGCCAAATGAATGAGGGATTGGCGCCGGGGGCGAAGACGTTGAACGTTTCAACCTGCGTTATACGCACGTCTTCACTCCCGCAAGAATCGCTCGATTCAACAGAATTGGTCTATTTTGCCCACCAAACACTCGAACAAACTCCGAGAGGCGGCCGTGAAATTCCTTAAGCCGGAGGTAAGTCCGTGGATATATGGCCAACGCGATCATCAGGATGTTTCCCCCTAAACATAAGACGACTGTCGTATGATAACATCGAGATTGTGGAGGCGCAAGAGCGGGTCGCCTTAATGCAATTTCGGGGAGGTCAAGGTGAATGGCATTGAGTCAAGTGCAGATTCCTCGTCGATAAGAACGTTGAGTCCCGCGTGACACCATCGCCAGCCCTGTCCCACCTTGTCATTGGTGACGTTGACCGAATTGTTCTCGGTTCGAACACAACGAGCGAATTATGCTGAAAACTGTTGATACACCTGCTTCGGATGAAGGGCGTCAAGAAGTGAGTACTCCGCTCTCCCTTCCAGCGCGCCCAGCTCGCCTCAATCACATCGTCGTCTCATCATTGATAGACGAAGTTGTGTCCGGAAACCTGTCGGTGGGATCATCTCTCCCTCCAGAACAGATACTGTGCGAGGACTTCAAGGTCAGCCGTTCGGTCGTCCGAGAATCGGTGAAAATACTCGAAGAGAAAGGTCTGGTTGTGGCTCGCCAGGGTCAGGGGACAACGGTCCAGCCGGTTGACCTTTGGAATCTACTTGACCCGCTCGTACTCGACGCCTATATCCGCAATGACCGAAGTCTTTCCATTTTCGACGATCTTATGGAGGTTCGTGCGGCCCTAGAAAGTCAGATGGCTAGCCGAGCGGCGACGAGTTTGAGCCCAGATCAGTTGGAAGAATTACACGTGCGCTTGATGGAACTCGAGTCACTTCTCGAAGACCCGCCTGGTTATACCGCAGCTGATATTGCCTACCACGACTTGATCGCTGGATTCTCGGGCCACTTACTGGCTCGCTCGATCTTAAGGACAGTGCAACCTGTCGCCCTCGCGAACGCCTACTACGGTCGTACCCATAGATCGCGTGAGGACAATCTGCGCTCTCATGACGGTCACGCGACGATCTACGAAGCGTTGGCGAAGCGCGATCCAGTCGCGGCCGCCAGTGCCGTAGAGGATCACATACTTGGCTCATGGGAGACCTACAAGAGGTCGCTCTATGAGTCAAAGTCGAGTACTGGTCAAAATGAGAGTTAGGAACTTAAATCGTTAGGAGACGAACATCGTCGCTCGAGGCTCTGTCTCCTCTCAGGCAGAGTTGGCGACCAACCAAGACCGCTTAAACCGATACGTGAGTTGGACAGTGGTTCCCAACCCCCTCGTCCAACTCACGTGTCGGTTTAAGCGGTCTTGGCGGCGAAATAACCATCGGCAATCGACTCCTGAGATAGTCCTGGTGACAGGACGATCTCACTGACACTCGAGTCAACGCCCGACAATCATATGCTCCCGGAGGCCGCCGCGCCGATTGATCAACTCGAATTCGCGCCAGCGGTTTCGGTTTCGTGGAGCATGCGGAAAAGGTTGGATCAACAAGAGGAGGCGGACTTATGGGGAAATCTATCGCGTTGCGAACCTGGCTCAGACCAGGAATGGAAATGGCGTACGAGAAGGCCCACGCGGAGGTGTGGCCTGAACTCGTGGCCGTGCAACGAGACCTAGGCATTGAGCACTGGCTCATATTTCGCCACGGTGTCGAGCTCTTCCACGTCGTCGAATGCGACGACTTCGATCGAGCCATCGCCGCCCTAACAGAGCACTCGATCGATCAACGATGGCAGGCCGAGATGGCGCGCTACGTCGTGGTGGCTGACGATGGCAAGGGTGCGGCGGTCGACCGACTGCGTCTTGTCTACGGCCGATGAACTGTGACTCCGCGAGACCTTCGCCGGTCTCCGCCGACAATATGAATACCCTCGCAACGCGGCCCTTCTTGAAGCGCCCCATTCGACTGACTGAAATATCGCTGGGCTGCGCACAACTCGGGAACCTCTATCGAGCTATCACCGATGATCAGGCCCGCGCCACAGTCGATGCCGCTTGGGAGCAGGGTGTGCGCTACTTCGACACTGCGCCCCATTACGGACTCGGGCTCTCCGAGCGTCGCCTTGGCGCTGCGCTTGCGGGTCGGCCTCGCGACGAGTACGTCCTTTCAACGAAAGTTGGTCGACTCCTTGAGCCCACGAGCCACCGAGGGGAACGCGACGATGAGGGCTTCGACGTTCCAGCAACCCATCGACGCGTTTGGGATTTCAGTCGTGACGGCGTCATCCGGTCCCTCGAAGCAAGCCTCGAGCGACTCGGTGTGGACGCCGTTGACATCGTGTTTCTCCACGACCCCGACGAGCATCGACGCGAAGCCCTTGACACCGCCTACCCCGCACTTGAGGAACTGCGCGCGCAGGGCATCATCTCGGCGATCGGCGCGGGAATGAACCAAACAGGGATGCTGGCCGACTTCGCTCGCCAAACCGACATGGACATCTTGATGCTCGCCGGACGCTACACCCTCCTCGAGCAATCAGCCCTCGACGAACTATTGCCAAGCTGCGAAGCGCGTCGAATCGGGATCGTCGCCGCGGGCGTATTCAACAGCGGTCTGCTCTCGCGCTCCACACCAGGAGATGGAGCGAAGTACAACTACGGCGACGCCCCCGTGAAGCTCATTGAGCGCGCGCGACGCATCGCGAAAATCTGCGCACTGCACAACACATCGCTCCCGGCGGTCGCTCTGGCATTTCCATTGACACACCCCAGCGTCGTTAGCGTCTGTGTTGGCTCGCGCTCGCCAGAACAAATCAAGGCCAACGTTGATTTATTCCGTTCGGGTGTGCCTGACTCCGTGTGGGTTCAGCTGAAGGAGGAGGGATTTTTGCGACGGGACGCTCCGGTACCCACTAACTAAACAATTCGGTGACGGCCGTACTGCTGGCGAATTAGTGGTTGGAAACCACTGTCGACACTCGCGAAAACGTCAAGCGACCATTCCACCGGACGTCCACGGTAAGCCCAAGCCGCTTGGTTCGCCACCCCCCTGGCTACGTACTCGTCTCGCTTTGGCACCGTAATGGGAACTCCGAAAACCTGCGATGCGATCTCAACGACGGCGGCGTTCGACGAGGCTCCGCCGATAAGGATGATCCGTTGTGGCTCGACTCCCACGGCGCAGAGGGCGTCCAGCCCATCAGCGAGTCCACAAAGCAGTCCTTCGATTGCGGCGCGCGCGAGGTTGGCTCTCGTAGTTGAGGCGAGCGTCAGTCCGAACAGCGTCGCTGTAGCATTTGGAAGATTCGGGGTTCGCTCGCCCTCAAAATATGGTTGGAGGACGAGGCCACCGGACCCAGTATTCGCGGCTTGTGCGAGTCGACCAAGTTCAACATGATTGGCCCCCATGAGCTGGGCGACGACGTCCAGGATTCTCGCGGCGTTCAGTGTTGCCACGAGTGGTAGATAGTGGCCGGTAGCATCGGCAAAACCACAAACCGTCCCCGTTTTATCGGCGACCGCTTTGTCACTCGGGGCGAAAACGGTGCCACTCGTACCGATGGAGACGACGACGTCACCGAGAGACGCGCTCAACCCTAAAGCAGCAGCTGCGTTATCTCCGGCGCCTGCACCGATGACGATGCCTGCGGGGACGACGGGAGCGACACCGCCGACGGTAGTGCCCGCGGACTCACCTGGTCCGAGGACACGCGGGAGCGTAGGAACATGCCCCAGCGCCCAGCGGACGATTTCCATATCGTAGGTGCCCTTTTCGGGGCTCCAATAAAGGGTGCCACTTGCGTCCGAGCGATCTGTAGTGAGGGCTGACAGATCGGGACCGAGTGGAGTCGTCCCTCGAGGTCCGTAACCTAGCAATCGCCATGTCAGCCAGTCGTGTGGAAGTGCAACAGCAGCCACTTGCGCCGCATTCTCCGGTTCTTCTTCCAACAGCCAACGTAACTTTGTCGCGGTGAAGGAAGCCACTGGCACCGATCCAGTGCGTTCGATGAGGGCGGTTCGGCCGAAATACTTGATCAACTCATCGCTGGCCCCCGCAGAACGCACGTCGTTCCACAACAGCGCGGGTCGAATGACCTTTCCATCGGGATCGAGTACGACCATGCCGTGTTGTTGCGCGGCAATGGAAAGAGCACATACGTCGTCAATCCCTCCAGCGTCTTCCAAGGCTGCTAGCAGAGCGCGCCACCACGATTCCGGATCAACCTCGGTCCCTCCGGGATGCGGTGCGCGCCCTTCGCGGACGGCGACTCCAGAAACCAGGTCTCGCACGACGACCTTGCAACTCTGAGTTGATGAGTCGATCCCCGCGACGAGCGCCACGAATCACCGTGCGCCGAGAAGGTGCTCCGTTGCCAATTGTTGAAGGCGAACGAACCCGAAACCTTTACCGTCGAAGAATGCCTGGGAGTCGAAATCCTCCCAAAGCGATCGGTCGGACTTGAGAGAATCCACAGTATCTCCCGGACTCAGCGTCGGCTCTTCAATTTCGAATACCTTGGCAGCGATCAATGCGGATTGAACTTCAGGGTCTGCTCGGAAGGCTCTCGCGCGCTGCTTGAGCATCAGGTAGTTGCTCATATTGGCAACAGCGGAATCCCACACGCCGCTCGCGTCCTCCGTTCGGCTGGGCTTGTAGTCAAAGTGGCGCGGCCCGTCATATGTCGATCCTCCGTTCGGACCACCGTTCTCAAGCAGGTCGACGAGCGCGAAGGCATTGTGTAGATCCCCGTGGCCAAAAACCAAGTCTTGGTCGTACTTAATGCTCCTCTGTCCATTGAGGTCTATGTGAAACAACTTGTCATGGTAGAGAGCTTGCGCAACGCCTGCTGCATAGTTAAGACCGGCCATCTGTTCATGTCCGACTTCTGGATTGACGCCGACCATCTCTGGATGCTCCAAGGAACTGATGAACGCGAGTGCGTGCCCCACCGTAGGGAGCAAGATATCGCCACGGGGCTCGTTGGGCTTCGGCTCAATGGCAAAACGAATGTCCCAACCTTGCGAAAGAACATAATCAGCGAGGAAGTCAACTGCTTCGCGGTAACGCTCGAGAGCTGCACGCACGTTCTTCGCGGAATCGTACTCGGCGCCTTCGCGGCCACCCCACATGACGAAAGTCTTGGCCCCGAGTTCAACACCGAGTTCGAGCTGACGAAGGACTTTGCGGATGGCGAATCGACGGACACTGCGATCGTTTGAGGTGAATCCGCCATCTTTGAACACGGGTGCCGAAAAAAGGTTGGTCGTCACCATCGGAACGATGAGTCCCGTGTCGGCGAGCGCTTGATTCAGGCGGTTGATTTGACCCTGGCGTTGGGAGTCGGAAGACCCAAAAGCGAACAGGTCGTCGTCGTGGAATGAAAGACCGTACGCTCCTATCTCCGCGAGCTTCTCGAGAACGTGCACGACGTCCATCGGTGCCCGAGTGGGATTTCCGAACGTGTCAATTCCGCTATATCCTATGGTCCAAAGACCGAACGAGAACCTGTCTTCTGCAGTTGGCTTGGGTGTCATGTCAACTCCGCACTGGTCATTTCGAAGATGACCAAGTAATATGTTGCTGTCGCCAACATATCATGTCGATTGAAGTTAAGGCGAGCCGATTGGAAGGGCGGCGATTGGCCAACATCTGTGGGTATTTGAAATCTGAGACGAGAGGTCGCCGAGAATTTGTGGTGTTTCGCTGGATTGATTTCGAACTCCGGGGCGCCGATGAGGACGCATTTGAGTCCGACGTCATACCTTGGGACCCTAGAGGGGTCCCTCTCGAGAACTGGTTGGGGTTGTTGCAGTCCGCACGATGATGAGAACTCCGAACGTGAACACGGGAGCAGCGCAGTCTCCAATGATCGTCAAAGATTCGTCGGCGGCGAATGATTACCGATCATGTCCGCCTCGGGTTTGGTCGGGCGTGCGTGGCGGATCTTGCTAGTGGAAATATCATCAACCGGAATCAGTGATTGGAACGTTGGCGCGTGATGCAGATTCTGACGAACCAATTCGACACCACGCGTATGAATGAAATGAACACTGTCGAACTGTCTTCTACACGCCAATGGTCAAAGGGGCCATCGTTCGTCGACAACGGACGAGCTGGATGGATAGTCTCGAACGCCCCGATCAGATGAGTAACAACAATGCAAGTGTTGGCGATTCAGTGCGACGCAGGAATCTATCCGAGATTCTGGTTCTCGTGCACGAGAGCGGCCCGCTCAATCGCGCGGAACTAACTCGTGAGTCCGGTCTCAACCGCTCGACCATTGCTCGACTGGTGGTGGAACTGGCCAACCTTGACCTCATACGAGAATCTGAGCCGCGTGACACGGGAGTTGTGGGTCGGCCAAGCCCCGTCATTCGGGCAAATGACGACATCGTTGCGGTATGTATAAATCCCGACATCGACGCGGTCGCCGTCGCATTGATTGGCCTCGGCGGTGAAATTCGTGGTCAGGTTCGACGCGTTACGACGAGCGTGCCTTCCGTCGAAGACATGATCCTCCTAACGTCGCGAGTCATCAAGGAGTTGATTGAAGAGATCGAGGGCGATCTTCGGATTATCGCGGCGGGCATCGCCGTTCCAGGAATTGTCCGAGTTGATCTGGGTGTCGTGGAGTTTGCTCCGCACCTCGGCTGGACGAATGAACCTGTCGCACAGTTGATGCGAGAGCGACTTGGTTATCCGACGTTTGTTGCTAACGACGCCAATTTGGGAATAATCGCTGAGCGCCTCTACGGAATGGCGCGCGGGAAAAGCGATGTCATCTACTTGAACGGGAGTGGGAGCGGAATCGGTGGCGGGGTGATCGTCAACGATCGACCATTGACCGGAATTCATGGTTTTGGTGCGGAACTCGGACATACCTCCACCTCCCTTAAGGGAGTGCCTTGCTACTGCGGACGACGCGGTTGTCTGGAGACTGAGGTCAGTCTTGCGCGCTTGCTCAGCGTCGTGGGCCAGTCCAGTATTGATCCTGATGATCTTGGGCTGCTCATTGGATCGTCGAATCACAGAGCGCTTCGCCGTGAGGCGGACCGACAGCTCGACATTCTCGCCGTCGCCATTTCCAACTTCATCAGCGTCTTCAATCCTGAGATTGTCGTCCTCGCCGGATTTCTCGGTGGGCTCCTCGAGATGAATCCGACGAGACTGCGCGAGCATGTCGTGCACAATTCGTTTCACCAACTCAGTTCAGATGTGAAGATTGTCCGGGCAAGCCTGCATTCGCAGCACCTTCTCGTAGGTGCTGCCGAACTGGCATTTTCCGGAGTACTAAATGACCCGATCACCATTACTCGGACGAGCACGTAACCTCCGTTCCAGGGACATGTGAACCACTTAGAGTTCAACCGGGGAAGAACGACCACGGTCAAAGCGCCATTGACCCACTCGACTTGATTGATGCTTTGCTGGTGGCGAACTCATCCTGGAAACACGGTGATTCACATGACGCGATGCGCCCCAGGAGCAGGGAGCGCCCTGAAGATCCGCGGTGGCGTGAAGCCATCGGACGCAAATGCGGCTATCACGCAACGCTCAATCATGCGATGATCCTCGGAGCGGATCAGCGCAATCACGCAGCCACCGAAGCCCCCGCCGATCA
>CALGFJ010000312.1 GCA_937881055.1 uncultured Acidimicrobiaceae bacterium
CCGATACGCGCGACGGCGTCATCCACATCACGGGTGGCAAGTGGACGACCTATCGACGGATGGCCGAGGACGCCGTCGACGCCCTCGGACCCTACGTAACTGGTCTTTCGTCGGTGCGCACCAAGCGACTCCGACTCCACGGCGTGGGTCCGTGGCGTCCGACGTCCGAACGAGAGACGCACCTCTACCAACGATTCGGCGAAGACGCCAAAATCATTCTCGACCTGATCGCCGTCGACGAAGAGCTTGGTCAATGTCCGATCCCGGGTCAGCCCTACGTCGGTGCCGAATTCGTCTTCGCCGCGCGATTCGAGATGGCCACGTCATTGATTGACCTCGTGAGCCGTCGCACGCGCGCCCACCTACACGACGCACGCGCCACGTTGGATGGTGCGGCGCGCGTGGCGTCACTCGTCGCCGATGAGTTGCGTTGGAGCGACGAGGACGTGCGACGTCAGCTCGCCGCCTACGAGTCGCTCGTGCGCCGCGAGTTCAGCGCCGCCGGACTGACTTTGTAGAGTGCAACGATGACCCGACCGACGATGCCGAATGAGTATCCGGCCGGATCCTTCGACGACGTCGCGTCGATGGTGCCGAGCGGGCTGCTCGAGGATCTGACGAGCGCGGGGGTGGCGTTCGACACGAGCACGGTCGCGCGAGCGGATCACGGCCGCGACTGGTGGCCCCTTTCAATTCCGGACGTCGCCCGGGGTCGCGTTCCCCGGTGGCCCGGCGTGGTCGTACGTCCGACGTCGAGCGACGAGGTGGGCCGAGTGCTGCAGTGCGCGTCGAAGTACGGCACTGCGGTCACTGCCCAAGGCGGTCGCTCCAGCGTCGTCGGTGGTGCGGTCGCACCCGAGGGGGCGGTGGCGCTCGATCTGACCGGTCTCAATCGCATCCTCGACATCGACACGGTCTCGGGCCTCGTGAGCGTCGAAGCGGGGGTCTTCGGACCCGAGCTCGAGCGGGCCGTCACGGACGAGGGCTGGACCGTCGGGCATTTCCCGCAATCGTTCGCTTTGGCCACGGTTGGCGGATGGATCGCGTGTCGCGGGGCCGGCCAGTACTCGAATCGATACGGCAAGATCGAGGACATCGTGCGCGGGCTCAGCGTGGTCCTCGCGAGCGGCGACACGATCGAACTCGGAGGACGCGCGCCGCGCCAAGCCGTCGGACCCGACCTCGTCCAACTCTTCGTCGGCTCCGAAGGCACGTTGGGCGTCATCACCCGGGCGACGCTGGTCATGCATCGCGCACCCGTGAGCGAACGGCGCGCGGCGTTCGGTTTCGCGAACTTCGACGACGGGCTCAACGCGTGTCGCAACATCATGCAACGCGACGCGCGACCGGCGGTGCTTCGCTTGTACGACGAGATCGAGTCGAAGAGGTCCTTCGACGTCGCATCGTGCGCGTTGATCGTTCTCGACGAAGGCGACCACGAACTGGTCGACGCGACGATGCGCATCGTCCAAGAGGAGTGTGCCTCCGCCACGAGACTCGATCCGGCGCTCGTGGCGACCTGGCTCGAACACCGCAACGACGTCGGCGCGCTGGCGCCGTTGTGGGAACGCGGTTACGTCGTGGACACGATCGAGGTCGCGGGCGCGTGGGCGTCGCTGTCACCGATGCGCGACTCGGTCATCGGTGCGCTGAACCGCTTGGCGGGGATCACGGTGGCGTCGGTGCACCAGTCGCACGCCTACCTCGACGGCGCGTGCCTCTACTTCACGTTCGCCGGACACCCGGACGACGACGTGACCGGTTTCTACCGTCGTGCCTGGGACTGCGTCACGCGAGAAGTCCTCGGCGCGGGCGGGGCGCTGAGTCATCACCACGGTGTCGGACGCAACCGGGCTCGATTCGTCGCCGACGCGCTGGGGAGTTCCTTCGGCATCCTCCAAGACCTCAAGCGCCTTCTCGACCCCGACAACATCATGAACCCCGGCGTGCTCGGACTGGGTGGCGAGCCGTGGTGAAGGCCCTCGCCATCGACGTCGGCACGACGTCGATTCTCACGGCCATCGTCGACGAGCGGGGCGTCGTCACGAACGCCCATCGACAGCGACTCAGCCTGGCGACGCCGAATCCCGGCGAAGTGGAACTCGACGGCGTCGAGATTGCCCGTCTCGCCACCGAATTAGGTACGCGCACGCTGAACGACGCGGGCGGGGCCGACGTCGTGGCCATTACGAATCAACGAGCGACGACGATCGTCTTTGACCCGGTGAGTGGTGAGCCCGTCGGTCCGGCCCTCGGTTGGCAGGATCTCCGCACGGTCATCGATTGCTTGGTCTTGCAGGGTGAGGGCCTGCGTTTAGCCCCGAATCAGTCGGCGACCAAAGCACGTTGGCTGGTCAACCACTCTGGTCGGAACTCTCACGATCTTCGATTCGCCACGATCGAGACGTGGGTGGCGTGGAACCTGAGTGAGGGTGCGGTGCACGTCACCGATCGCTCCAACGCCGGTGTCAGCGGCCTCGTGGCGCTGGGTGTCGAGGAGTGGGACCAACGGGCCCTCGCCCTCCTCGGACTCGACCCCGCGATGATGCCGGAAATCGTGGACACGATGGGCACGTACGGTCGTGCCACGGGGCTCCCCGGTGCGCCGTTGATCTGCGCGCTCGTCGGCGATCAATCGGCGTCGCTCTTCGGTCAGTCCTGCGTCACCCGCGGCGCCAAGGTCACGCTCGGTACCGGGGCGATGCTCGACATGGTGCGAGGCCCCCAGGGACCGGACCGGATGACCCGATTCGAATCCGGCTGCTTTCCCGTCGTCGTCCGCAGTCATAACGGCGAGGTCATCTGGGGTATCGAAGGCATCGTGCTATCGGCCGGGGCGTGCATCGAATGGCTCCGCGACGACCTCGGTCTGATCCAGAGCGCCGACGAGACCGAAGCCCTGGCCGAGTCGGTGCCATCGAGCGAGGGCGTGGCGTTCGTGCCGGCCCTGTCCGGGCTCGGCACCCCGCAATGGGACTTCGGGGCGCGCGGCGGATTCTTTGGTATCACTCGAGGGTCGACGAAAGCGCACCTCGTCCGAGCCGTCCTGGACGGCATCGCGCAACGCTGCGCCGACCTCGTCGACGCCGCTCACCGAGAGACGGGTCAGGCGCTCGAAGAGATTCGTGTTGACGGCGGGATGAGCGCCAATGGTTTTCTCGTGCAGCGAATCGCCGATTTCACGGGCCTTCGTGTCGCGGTCTCCTCCGAGCGCGAGGCCACGACACGAGGCGCCGGATTGATGGCGCTCGTCGCGCACGGCGCTTTGACCACGGACGACGTCGAAGGGCTCTGGTCGCCCTCGCGGGTCGTGACGCCGTCACTCGACGACGAAGGTCGCTCGCGCAGCCGCGACGACTGGGCCAACGTCGTCACCCGCGTCGAAAGGACGATTCCGGAACTGAGCTCGGTCGAGTTCTAGCCCGACCACGAAGCGGCGTCGAGGGCGGCGTCGAGCGTCGAAGGCGATTCCAAGAGGTGCTTGGACAACATGAGCGCCCGGGGCTGAGAAAGGGCGACGATACCGGTCACGATCCCGCCGCGGGAGTAGAGCGCGAGCCACTTACCCTCATCGGGACTGCCACTGACGAGCAGCACGTCGTCGTCCGGACGAGCGTGACCGAGCATCTGGATCTTCTTGCCGTACTGGTCGGACCAGAAATAGGGCACCATCAGGGCCGTTGCGCCTTCGCCGGTCATCCAATAATGGGCCAACGCGTTCGCGTGGACGTTGGCCACTTCCCAGTGTTCGATGCGCACCTGTTCCTCGCCCATGACGTTGGGCCAACTGAAGCGCGCGACGTCACCGATCGCCGCGATGTGCTCGCGCGCGAGCAGGTTCTCGTCAACGACCACGCCATTGTCGAGCGTGAGTCCGGAACCCTCCAACCATTCGAAATTCGGTAATGCCCCCGCGCCCACGACGACCGCGGCACCACGAAGTTCGACTCCCCCTTCGAAACGGATCACGAATTCATCGGCGTCGCGTTCGACGTCGCTGACGCGTTGGTCGTTGCGAAGTTCTATCCCCGCGTCGGACGCGAGTCGCTCCAGCCACGATGAGACGTCGGGACCGAGAGCGCCGATGAGCGGACGCGTCGCCACCTCGAGCACGATCGGCACGAAGCCTCGGCTCTTCAGTTGCGTCGCGACCTCGGCTCCGATGAACCCGCCGCCGATCACCACGATCACGCTGCCCGGCGCCAGTCGCTCGAGTTCGAGGCGCATGCGAAGTTCGTCATCGCGATTGCGGAGCGTGAGGATCTGCGCGTCGGCGCTGAAGGGCAGTCGGCGGGCTCGGGTGCCGGTGGCGATCACGACGTGCGTCCCTTCGACGTGCGAGCCGTCGTCGAGTTCGACGGTGTTCGACTCGATATCCAGGGCGTTCGCTCGCACCCCGAGTCGGAGGGTCACGTTGGTCTCTTTGATGCGTTCGGGCGTGGCGAGCGTGGCGCGCTCGACGTCCCACTTGCCCGCGAGTACGTGCTTGGACAGCGGCGGACGATCGTACGGCGCGTACGTCTCGTCACCGATCAACGTGATCGCGCCGTCGTAACCGTCACGCCGCAGGGCCTCGACGAGTCGCCATCCGCTGAAGCCGGCCCCGACAATGACGACGTGATCAGAACCCTTCAGCACGATCAGCGCGCGAACATCGCGAGCCACTGCTCGGCGCTCGCCGGGACCAGGACTCGATTGTGCTTGCGGACGTCTCCCATGGGCGCACTCGGATCGGGCGAGTAGAGATGGCCGGGGAAGAGCACGGTGTCGTCCGAGACATCCGAGAGTCGCTGGGACAGCGTGCGGTACATCTCTTGGGGGTCGGACCCGGGAAGGTCCGTGCGTCCGCACCCGTCGAGGAACAACGTATCGCCGCTGATCAAGCGGCCGTTCACCAACAGGCACTGGCTGCCCGGCGTATGTCCGGGTGTGTGGATCAAGGAAACCTCGAAGTCACCGACTGAAACCACGTCGCCGGCGTCGTGGGCCACGAGGGTGTCCTCGCCAACGCCCGTGCGCTTCGTCACCCACTCCACCTCGTCGGCCTGGACGTGAATCGGAACGTCGATCTTCTCCAACAACTCGACGATGCCGGCGATCTGCGCGCGACCACCTAAGTCGCCACCCACGTGATCGGGGTGGTAGTGCGTCGCGAAGACGGCACTCACCGTCATGCCATCGCCCTCGACGAGATCGACCAGTTCGGCGGGCCGGTAGGCCGGGTCCACGAGTACCGCCTCGCCCGTCTCACGATCGCCGAAGGCGTAGACGAAGTTGACCATTTGCTCGGCGACGGGATCATCGAGGGCGAAGTCCAGCCCACTCAGAAGTTGACGAAAGTAGAATCGCTCGGTCATTCGCCTTCGAGGACCTTCGAGAGTCGCGGCGCCAATTCGTCCACCTTCGCCTTCGTGGCGTCCAGCCGCGCTTCGAGGGTCTCGATGATCGCGGTCGCTCGCTCGAGCTTCGCGAAGAGTTCGTCGACCGAGACCTCACCTTCGTCAAAGGACGCGACAATCGCATCCAGCTCGCTCGCCGCTTCGTTCCAGTTGCCGACAGTGCTCATGGCGCCACTCCACTCTTTCCACTCACAGTAGATTCAAACGACCCGTCGCTCACCAGTACCGACACGGAGTCGCCCACGTTGACGCCGTCCAGTGACTTCACGACCACGCCGTCACGCCCGGTCACGATCGACCAGCCCTGGGCCAGCCGTCGCTTCGGGTCGTACGCGCTGAGGAGCGCTCGATGGCTCGACAGCAGTTGGGCGCTCGTCGCGAGGAGGTGACGACTGTGCACCAGCAGTCCACTGCGCGTGCTCGAGAGGTGACGCTGTTCGGCTCGGAGCCGGTCGCGCACGGCGAAGATCATGGTACGTCGACGCTCGGCGACGTACTCCGTCGCTTCGTCCACGATCTCAGAGGTCGCGTCGAGAACTCGCTGGGCCGGGACCCGCACGTGACGATCGTGCCAGCCCGCGGCGATCGCGGCGATCTCCTCGCCGAGCTTGGTGGGCGTGATGGCGCGAGTGTGCGCCACGAGGTCGGCGACCGATTCGTCGCCGGTGTGGCCAATGCCGGTGAAGACTGGCGTCGAGGAGGCCGCGATGGCGCGGGCCACGCGCTCGTCGTCGAAGCACACGAGGTCGCCCTTGGAACCGCCGCCGCGCACGACACAGATGATGTCGACGCCGTGTTCGTCGAGCGCTTCGATCGCCGCGACGATCTGCGCCGGTGCGGCCTCGCCCTGGACCGCGCTCTTCACGAGCACGATGTCGAAGCCGTAGCCGGAGTTGAGCAGCTGCCCCGTGAAGTCGCTGTAGCCCTCGGTGCCGGGACTGGCGACCAGCCCGACGCGCAACGGCACCGGTGACATCGCGACCTTCTTATTGGCGTCCAGGAGACCCTCGGTCGTCAGTCGCGCGATGAGCTCTTGGCGACGACGCGCCACGTCGCCCAACAGACCCTGCACGTCGATCTGGGTGAAGGTGAAGCCGATCTTGCCTTGGGGAGCGTAGACGTCGACGTAGCCGTAGAAGTTGACGATGAGACCGGCCGACAAGGTCACCCCTTCGGCGGCGAGCTTCTTCTTCAATGGCGCCCACGGCGTCGCCCAGCAGTGTGCGTTGAGTACTGGGCGCTTCGTGTCCGAGGACGTCGATCCGGCGTCGACGAGGTCGACGTACACGTGTCCCTTTTCGTAGACCTTGGCGATCTCGCCCCGGACCCAGTGCGGGTGGCGGCGCCCGTAGGCCGACTCCAGGCGTGCCGTGAGCAATTGGTAGAAGGCGCCGACCTCCAAGATCTCTTCGGTGTCACTCACTTCTTCATCCACGAGGCGAGGTTAATCGTCGGTTACAACATCTTTAAGACTCTTGTCGCCCCGTCGGGGGTATGACAGAATTGACGCGGATGGTGAGTCGACTGGGTGGCCGCACCGCTTGGCAACGAGCGGTGAGGAAAGTCGGGGCTCCACAGGGCAGGGTGCTCACGAAATGTGAGTCGCGGTGACGTGCAGGACAGTGCCACAGAGAACAGACCGCCGATGGCTCGGGCAACCGAGAACAGGTAAGGGTGAAACGGTGCGGTAAGAGCGCACCAGCATCGTGGGTGATCGCGGTGGCTTGGTAAACCCCACCCGGAGCAAGATCAAACGTGGGAGCGCGTGGCCCGCATGTCTTGGAAACAAGGCACTCCCGAGGTAGATCGCTGAGATGGATGGCCGCCCATCCTTCCGCAAGGAAGGTGGACAGAACCCCGCTTATAGGTCGACTCATCATCCAACCACCTACTCGAAAGTCGAATCGTGTTACACCTGCCCTACCGCGAACTGCCGACCGCAGAACCCGGCACACCCGATACGCGTTCGCCGCTGCGCTATCTGATATGGATCGCCGCGCAACAGAAGATCCTCCTGACCTTCAACGCCCTCTTCAGCATCGGGTGGATGGTGAGCCAGGCGTTGATCTGGGCGGCGGTGGGTGCCGCGATCGATCACGGCGTCATCCATCGGAACACTGGTGAACTGTTCCTCTGGGTCGGCGTCGTCATGGCGTTGGGGCTCTTCCAGGCGCTCTGCGGGGCGTTGCGCCACCAACTCGCCGTGACCAACTGGATGAACGCCTCGTACAAAACCGTCCAGGTGATCGGCCACCACCTCGCAAAGACCGGCACGGCGGTCACGGACACGATCCCCTCGGGTGACGTCGTGAACACCGTCGCCTCGGACGCCATGAGGATCGGCGGGGCCTACGACGTCTTCGCGCGCTTCATGGGCGCGATCGCGGCCTGGATCGTCGTCTCCATCATCCTGCTCTCGACGTCCGTCGAGCTCGGCCTCATCGTCCTCATCGGCGTGCCGGTGCTGGCGTCGTTGACGACGCCATTAATGAAGCCCCTGCACGCGACCCAGGCCGCGCAGCGCGAAGCGGCCGGACGCCTCGCGGCGCTCGGCTCGGACACCGTCGCCGGACTTCGGATACTTCGGGGCGTGGGTGGCGAAGAGGTGTTCCTCAACAACTACAAGCGCCAGAGCAACACGGTGCGCCTTGCCGGCAATCGGATTGCCTCGCCCCAGGCGGGACTCGAATCGGGCCAGGTACTCTTGCCCGCCGTCCTGACGGGCATCGTCACCTATCTCGGCGCCCAAGACGTCATGCACGGGACCCTGCAACCCGGGCAACTCGTCGCCTTCTTCGGCTACGCCACCTTCCTCACCACCCCACTTCGCACGGCGATCGAATACGTGATCGCTACGACTCGCGCCTACGTCGGCGCCGGTCGGGTACTTCGAATATTGAACATCGAACCTCTGGTCGTCGAACCGGAGTCGCCGTTGATCTGGCCGGCCACCGTCGATCGAATCGACGACCGCGTCAGTGGCCTATCACTTCGCCGGGGCCAAATGGTCGCCTTCGTCACCGAAACACCCGCCGAAGCGTCATCGCTCGCCGATCGACTCGGTCGATTCGTACCCGACGTCGCCGGCGTGACCATCAACGCCACGCCCTTGAACCTCTTTTCGGTGAGCGACACCCGGCGCAACATCGTGGTGAGCGAGATTGAGCCGCGACTCTTCTCGGGTGAACTGCGCTACGAACTCGTCCCTCACGGCGACATCTCCGACGCGAATATCATGCCCGCCCTGGAAGCGACGAGTTCACTCGACATCCTCACGGCCCTCGAAGACGGCCTCGACACGCTCGTCGAAGAACGAGGTCGTAGTTTCTCGGGCGGACAGCGCCAACGACTCAGCCTGGCCCGCGCGATACTCACCAACGCCGAGGTGTTGATCCTCGTCGAGCCGACGTCCGCGGTCGACACGCACACCGAGGGTCGGATCGCCGATCGACTGCGCGATGTCCGCGGTCCCCACACGACGCTCGTGGCGACGACGAGTCCCCTGTTGTTGGAGAAGATGGACGTGGTCTACGTCGTGGTGGACGGACGCGCCGTCGAACACGGCACGCACGATCAACTGGTTGCCACCTCACCGACCTATCGCCAGATTGTCTTGCGGGAGGACGCCTGATGAGCCAACTCCCCGTCGCCGACACCGAGACTGTGCGCAGGTACGCCAAGGTGCTCATCCGTCAGCACCGCGCCCGTTTGGTGCGCATGCTCTCGCTCTACGCGCTGGCCGCGTTCATGGCGTTGATCCCGGCCTACATCATCGGCGAGATCACGAACTTCGCCGCCGGTCACCAGCTCACGTCGCACCGAATTACCCTCTACGTCGCGATTCTGTTCGTGTCCTCGATCCTCTACGCCTGGCTCTCCTTCCTCGCCCGGCGTCGCAGCTACCTTCTGGGTGAGACCGTCTTCGCGCAGCTTCGCGAGGAGTTCCTCGAAAGCGTGTTGGCACTGCCACTGGTTGAGGTGGAGCGCGCCGGCACCGGCGATCTCCTTAGTCGCACGACCAATGACATCGAGGCCCTCTCGCGCACCGTGCGCTTCGCCATGCCCGAATGGCTCGTGGCCGTCGTCCAGGCGCTACTGACGCTCATCGCGATGACGATCGTGAGTCCTCTCGCGACGGTCGCCAGCTTGGTGTCGCTACCGATTCTGTTCTTCTCGACGCGCTACTACCTGCACTACGCCACGCCCGGGTACCGGCGCGAACGCATCAGCTACGCCACGATGTCGGGCTCCGTCTCGGAAACGGCCGAGGGAGCGCGCACGGTTGACGCGCACCGCCTGGGCCCGCGCCAGGATCGGCGCATCAAAGGCAACATCCGCGAGTCCTTCTACTCCGAGATGTATACGCTCCTCATGCGAATGGTCTGGTTCCCCACAATCGAGAGCGCCTTCGCGCTCGCCGTCGCCACGACCCTCGCTTGGAGTGGATGGTTGGCGTTGCATCACGACATCACGATCGGCGCCGCGACGACGGTCACCCTCTACGTCGTACAGATCAACGACCCGATTGACCGCATCGTCTCGTGGCTGGACGAACTCCAGATTGGTCAGACGTCATTGGCACGTCTCGTCGGCGTGTCGGTCGTTCGCGACGATCGACCCACCGAGGGTGTCGAACCGATCAACGAAACGATCACGATGAACGACGTTCGCTACGCCTACCGACCGGGCTTCGACGTCTTGAACGGGATTTCGCTCACGATCCGTCCCGGTGAACGCCTCGCCATCGTCGGACCCTCGGGTGCGGGCAAGTCAACTATCGGGCGACTCCTCGCCGGTATCGACGCTCCGAGAAGCGGCACGGTGATGGTGGGTGACGTGGCACTCGCGAGCATGCCGCTCCCGATGTTGCGACGTCACGTGGCCCTCGTGACCCAAGAGCACCACATCTTCATCGGATCCGTACGAGAGAACTTGGCGCTCGCGAAGCCCGAAGCCTCCGACGATGAGATCACTCGCGCGCTGGACGCCGTCGACGCCCTGGAATGGGTGGAGCTATTGCCGAATGGCATCCTCACCGAACTCGGCTCCACCGGTTACCAAGTGTCGCCGGCCCAGGCCCAACAGTTGGCACTCGCGCGGCTCGTCTTGAGCGACCCGCACACGCTCGTGCTGGACGAGGCGACGGCGATGCTCGACCCACGAGCGGCGCGCCATCTCGAAAGGTCCCTGGTCGCGGTCCTTCGGGGACGAACGGTGGTCGCGATCGCCCACCGTCTCCACACCGCGCACGACGCCGATCGGGTGTGCGTGGTGATCGACGGCCAGATCGCCGAACTGGGAACCCATGACGAACTGGTGGCGCTGAACGGCGAATACGCGTCGCTATGGAGCAGCTGGCGAAATGAGAAGCCCGGCGCATCGTAGGATTTCGGGGGCATGGTGACACCCCTACTTCGCGGCGCCGAGATCGACGCCTGCGTCCACCGAATCACGTTGGCCCGGGCGGAACCGACCCGCGCGCATCGCACGCCGGTCTCACCCGAAATCGAGCGGCGCCGTGACGAGGCCGAGCACCATCGCCGCAGTGTCGTCGAACGCCTGGTCGAACTTCATCCGGGCGCCGTGGTCGCGACGGGACACGAGCACACGGTCGCGCTCGTCGGCGATGGTGTCGAACTCATCCTCGACGCGCGCCTCGCCGACGTCGAGGCGCGTCGCACCATCACGGCCCACGCCCTCGTGCGAGTTGGTCGCGTCGACGACCGATTCACGTACGCGCCACTCGTGATCAAGAATCACGAAGTCACTGAAGCCGCCTCGTCGCGACAACTTCACGAGGGATCGCTGGATCGACTGATGCCGAGCGACGTCGCGGTGCGCGACGGACTCGGACTCCGCGCCACGGTGACCGTTCGCCGCGACGTCTTGTTACTCGACGGCGCGACGCGCGTGCTCCAGGCCTTCGCGGCCGCTGATCCGTCGACGCGGGGCGCCCTGGTCGATCGCAACTGCCGGGTGTGGTGGCTGGAC
This sequence comes from uncultured Acidimicrobiaceae bacterium, assembly GCA_937881055.1. Classification (GTDB taxonomy): domain Bacteria; phylum Actinomycetota; class Acidimicrobiia; order Acidimicrobiales; family RAAP-2; genus RAAP-2. Next base: position 11,391 of record CALGFJ010000312.1, read on the forward strand.
CTGTCGAGTCCGACCTATTCGCGCAGCAACCTCAGCGCCTACGACAGCTTCTACCGCGAGCGCCTCGACGTCTTGACGGCGCTCGACGAGTGGTTCGACGTCGGCGGAGCGTTTCCCACGTCGCCCTATTGGCATCGGGAGTGCTTAACGTGCGAGTTCTCCGAACACTGCCACGGCGAACTCGAGTCGATCGACGACGTCTCGTTGACACGATTCACGACGCTCGATCAACAGTTCGCGCTGCGCGATCACGGCGTGAGCACGCGACACCAACTGGCCCGGCTCGACCCCCGTCGCGTCCTCGCGGCACGAGCGAAGCCCGTGCCGGCCGTCGCGGCCGTCACCGTCGAGGAACGCCTTGTTCGAAAATTCGATCGCCTCGATGAACTGATCTACCGGGCGAGATGCCACGTACGCGACAGCGCCCTTCGAATTCTCGATCCTTCGCGCATGGGTTGTCCGACCGCCGACGTCGAAGTGGACGTCGACATGGAAAGCTACGACGACGTGACCTACCTCTGGGGCGCGAACGTCACCCTGAATACTCCCGTCGACGGCGCCGTCGAGGGTTACACCACCTTCGTGGAGTGGGGCGCGTTGACGAGCGAAGCCGAAGCGCAGAACTTCGCCCGGTTCTGGTGGTGGCTGAGCGACCTTCGAGAGCGGTGCGGGGCACAGGGACTGACCTTCGCGGCCTACTGTTTCTGGGCCCAAGCCGAAGACGGCGCCATGAACCGATCCGTCCTGACGCCGGTCAACGCTGGCCCCACGAAGCACGACCTCGTCGAATTTCGCCAACTGTCTCCGTCGGCGTGGATTGACCTCCACGACCTCGCGAAAGAACAGATTCAGACCGAGGGCCCCTTGGGGTTGAAGCAACTGGCGGCGTCGGCGGGCTTTGAGTGGCGCGACGAGAATCCGAGCGGTGAGGCGTCGATGCTCTGGTACGAAGTGGCGACCCGCGGTGACGGCATCGAGGCGCTGGTCTCGCGACAGCGAATTCTCGACTACAACGAAGACGACTGTCGCGCGACGAAGTCACTGCGCGACTGGCTCAACGGTGCGGCCAAGTCATTGGCGCACCGCGACGACCCTCTGTAGGCTCCCGCGTGCTCGTTAGCATTGGTCAGTGACCTCGCCCACGTCAGTACCCCCGCGCGAGGACACCTTTCAGTCCAGCGCGCGACTCTTCGGCGTGGCGAATTCGGCGCTCTCGATCACGTGTTCGGTGTACTTGGCCGTGGGACTCAGTTACCTCGCGGAGCGTCGCATCGCATCGGGACTCTGGATAGTGCTCGGCGTACTTGGCGTCCGATGGGTACTTTTGACGTTCATTTCGCGTTGGGACGAACACGCGGCAGCGACGTTGCGAGCTCGTTGGCGCGCGACGCTCGTGCGCCATCTCACCCGCCCACAACCCGAGCGCGAGCGCGCCCGAGGAGACCTCGCGCTCGCCATCGAACAGGCGTCGCACGCTCCATCACTCGAACTCCTCGCGGCCAGCGCGGTGAGCGCTCTCGCCGGTCTCGCCGTACTGTTTTGGGCCGGTGGGTGGCTGGCGCTGACCGTCACCGTCGCGCTGTTAGCCGCGGCGGTGCCCCTGTATCGCCGAGCGGGAACACGGAGCCAGTCGACGGCGCTCGAGTACCAGGGGCGCCGAACGATGTTGGAGAACCGACAACTCGAGTTATTGCACCACACGACCGAACTGCGCGCCCTCGGCGCGGTCGAATACGGCGCCAATGAGATCGCCGCAATCTCCGATTCCGAGCACGCGATCGCTATCCGCGCGATACGTGTGGCACTCGAGTCGTCTCTGGTCACCGAATTCTTGAGCGGCGTCAGCATCGGCCTCGTCGCGATGGTGGTCGGCTTCGCACTCTTGGGCGGTCGAATCTCGCTCGAGCACGCACTCATCGCCGTGCTGGTCACCAGTGAAATCTTCACGCACGTGCGCCGCTACGGCGTGGAGTTCCACCGACGTGAGGACTCCGAGCGATCACTGAACCTCTTGGGACGCGCCGACGACGCATTGGCACCGTACTCGTCCCAACTCTTGGTCGCGACCAATGTCGTCACGACAGCGAGCGGTCAGAGGGTCAATGTCGTCCTGGAACCGGGCCGTCATCTTCTCGTCACCGGACCATCGGGATCGGGTAAGACCACTCTGCTCGACACGCTGATCGGCTGGCGCGACCCGACGTCGGGGACCGTAGCTCGAGCCGACGTCCGCACCGGTCACGTGAGCGTGGAAAGTTCGCTGCTTTCGGGAACCCTGCGCGACAACCTGGTGCTCGGACGATCGATCCCGGACCTCGACGTGCTCGCCTGCCTGTCGTCGCTCGGACTGAACGGACCCCGCTTCGAGGATCTCGATACCGAACTCCTCGCCGACGGCCGAGGTATCAGCACCGGTGAGAACATTCGACTCGTGCTGGCCCGTGCGCTCCTGGCCAGCCCCGATCTGTTGTACATCGACGACATTGCCGGCGTCCTCGACGACGACGGGCGACGACTCGTGCAGCGCGCCATCGTGGCCAACCGTTCGCTCGGCGTCGTTGAAGCCACTGTTGACACGCCGTTGATCACGGACGTCGACCAACGAGTCGAACTCGGATCATGAGAGCCGACGTCGATCGATTGTGGCGCTGGTTGCGCCGCGCACAGCCGCCACGTGGCACGCTCCTGCGCGCACTGGCGGCCGGCTTTATCGCCTCACTCGTGAACGTGGCGCTCTTGGTCGGCGCGGTGGGACTCTTGGTTGAAAGCGCGACTCGTCCGGGACTGCGAACCGTGCTCGGTGCGCTCATCGTGATCGAACTGTTCGCCTTCCTTCGCTCACCTCTTCGCTTCGTCGAGCGGCTCAGCGCCCACCGCTTGGGCTTCGCTGCGGTGTCGCGATGGCGCCGATGGCTCGTTCTCACCGTGGGCGGCTTCAGCTTCACGAGGTGGCGATCGTTCGCCGCGGGCGACCTGTTGGAGCGATCACTGCGCGATACGGACGAACTGCAGGATCTGTGGCTGCGCTGCGTCATCCCGCTCGTCACCTCGGGCGCCGTGATGCTGCTCGGTGACCTCGCCATCGGACTCATGGCGCCCCACGGTCGTTGGTGGTCCTACGCCGCGGACCTGCTCGCCATTCAGCTGCTCGGTGTTGCGGCCCTCGTTTCGAACGTGCAGCCGTTACTGCGACGCGACCGCGTCCTTCGCCGAGCCCGCGCTTCCTATCGTGCGCAGCTGGTGGAGTTGAGCGCGGCCACTCCCGAGCTCGCTCTCCTCGGACGTAGTGACTTCGCCGCGCAGCGGGCCGCGACCTCAGTCGAACGCCTTCGGCGCGCCGAGGCCGCCTGGGCGAATCGTCACGCACTTTCGGACACGGTCGCGCCGGCGATGACCGCGCTCGCGCTCGGTGCGCTCGTCGTGCGTCCGCCGAGCGCCGCCTTGTGGGTCGTGGTCGCCGCGCTCCTCGCCCTGGCGACATTGGAGTCACTCACGGTCGTGCGCAACGCGCTCGATACCGCAGTGGGCGTGAGCGCGGCGGCGGAACGTCTCGAAGAACTCGACGACGCACCCCGGAGGGGCCGTGTCGCGTGGCCCGACGACTCGAGCATCCGTCTCGATCACGTCACGATCACCGAAGAGAACGAAACGCTCGTAATCGACGCCACGCTGTTCGTCGCGCCCGGACGAAGGGTCGCACTCACCGGTCCCTCCGGCGTCGGCAAGTCGACGTTGCTGCGCGCGGTGGCGGCCCTCGACGACGTGGCGGCGGGGGCCATCACGGTGGGCGACGTGTCGGTCACCGACGTGAACGAAGTGGACCTCCGCCGACGCGTGGCGTACGTCGCGAGCGAACCGGGGCTGACCCGGGGCTACGCCGTTGACGTGGTGCTCCTGGGACGAACTTCGTCGCGCAACGCCCTCGACGACTTGGCGGCGATGGGGCTCGTCGCTGACGCCTCGGCGCGTTGGGAAGAACTCTCGCGCGGCGAGCGCGCGCGCATCGCCGTGGCGCGCTCGCTGGTCACCAGTCCGACGATCATCTTGCTCGACGAGCCGACAAGCGGCCTCGGTGCGAACGAAACGGCCGCGGTGCTCGCACTCCTGGAATCCACGGGCGCCACGGTCATCGTCGCCACGCACGATCCTCAAGTGATGGCGTGGTGCGACGAAGTTCTTGAACTCTCCGCCGGCGCGTTACGCGACGTCAGGCGTTGAGGTTCTTCATGCCAGCCGCGACGTAACGATCACCAGCGACGGCGTCGCGCGGGATCGCGGCCTCGAGGGCCGTCACGTCATCGTCACTCAAGACGATGTCGTCGGCGGCGATATTTTCTTGGAGCCACGTGCGACGCTTCGTGCCGGGAATCGGTACGACGTCGGGTCCGCGCGACAACACCCACGCCAGTGCGAGCTGGGCGACGGTGGCTCCCTTGGACCGTGCGATCGCCTCGAGGTTCGCCAGTAACGTCAGGTTCTGCTCGTACGCCTCGCCGGAGAAACGCGGCTGGTTCTTGCGAAAATCACCGTCGCTCGATCCCTCACGATTGCTCACTTCGTTAGTCAAGAAACCTCGACCGAGCGGACTATAGGCGACGAAACCGACGCCCAATCGGCGACACGTGTCGAGGACCCCGTCTTCCGGGTCACGACTCCACAGTGAGTATTCGCTCTGTAGGGCGCTCACGGGATGCACTGCGTGGGCTCGCTCGATGGTCGCCGACGAGGCCTCGGATATCCCGAGGTGGCGGACTTTGCCCGCCTCGACCAGGCTCTTCATCGCGCCCCAGGTCTCCTCGATCGGCACGGTCCGATCGACGCGGTGCTGATAGTAGAGGTCGATCACGTCAACGCCCAGTCGTCGCAACGACGCCTCGCAGGCCTCGAGCACGTACTGCGGCGTTCCGTTGATCCGGATGAACGAACCGTCCGGACCGCGTTGATTGCCGAACTTCGTGGCGAGGATGACGTCGTCGCGCCGACCTTCGATGGCGCGTCCCACGAGTTCTTCATTCGTGAAGGGGCCGTACATGTCGGCGGTGTCGAGGAAGTCAACGCCGGCGTCCAACGCCTCGTGAATCGTCGCGATCGATTCGGCGTCGTCACCGACGCCGTAGAACTCGCTCATGCCCATACACCCGAGACCCTGTGCGGAGACTTCAAGACCCTGGCCCAACGTTCGACGATTCATCGCGTCTCCTTAATGTGAAATTGCTCACAAACCTTTGTTTGCAGGCTTCTCGTGACAGAGTAGCGGCTGGACTGCGATTATATTTTTGTGTCATTGGCTGGGGGGGCCAAACATCGAGGGCCCGCTTGTTCTGGAAACGCGGAACAGGCGGGCTTCGTTGTTCACGAGCACGAAACGGCCGAAACTTCGAACACCTCTAGGGTTGTGGCGTGAGTGGAACGGCAATTCCGACCGACGCCGTGACGCCGACGGCGCGACCGATACTGCGTGGCTGGCTCCATCTCATCGCCTTCTTCGTCCTCTTCGCGTGCTCGCCCATTCTCTTCGTGCGGTGTCGAACCTGGTCCCAAGTCGGCTGGATACTCTGCTTCCTCTTCGGCGTCGGCGCCATGTTGATCACGAGCGCACTGCTGCACCGCGTGAACTGGACGCCGTCGCAGCGCCGCGCGTGGCGTCGCGCCGATCACTCCACGATCTTCCTGGCGATCACCGGCACCTACTTCGCCATCGCCGGCTTGACGATGCACGGCACGATCCGTCTCGTCACGCTCATCATCATCGGCGTGTGCACCCTCGTGGGCATCACCATTCGCCAATTCTCGATGAACGCGCCAAAGTGGGCCAACACGATTCCCTTCCTGGTCATGAGCTGGTTCGCGGCGTTGGTCATGCCCCAGATCTACCGCGGCGGAGGACCGCTGTGCTTCTCACTCATCGTGGGCGGCGGCGTCGCGTACTCCGTCGGCGCCGTCTTCTACGGCACGAAACGACCAACGCTCTCGCCGCGGGTCTTCGGCTACCACGAGCTCTTCCACGCCTTCACACTGGTGGGCGTGGCTCTGCACTTCGCCGCCATCAGCGTGGCGCTGCGTTAGTCAGACGAGCGACGGCACGACGTTGTAATTCACCAGCATCGGCGTCGAAATCCTCGTGGCGATCGTGGTGATCGACGCGTTGCGTAGATTCATCCGCCACGCGACCGACCCCGAGACACCCAACGCCCACGTCACGGCCGACTTGATCGGCGACATGTGACTGACGATCGCCAGATGCGCGACGGAGTCGTGCAACAGGCTCGTCGGGTCGGCCAAGAGCGCGTCGAGTTCGGCGTGCACGCGTTGGTCCACCGACGCGAGAGATTCGCCGTCGCCGAAGGCCGTGTTGTGGTCGTGTTCGAAGGCCCGCCACTCCTGCTCGGTCACCACACCGAGAGGCTGACCGTCGAGTGATCCATAGTCGACTTCGATGAAGGACTCCTTCACGATCGCCTCCAGGTCGGGAACGGCGATCGCCGCGGTGGCGCGAGCGCGCAGCAGCGGCGACGTCCACACTTCGGCCACGCCGCCGAGGAGCGGTCGCAGGGCGCGCGCTTGGCGCTCGCCGAGGTCGGTCAGGGCGGGATTGCTCTGTCCGACCAAGAGCCGCGCGGCGTTCGACGTGGTCTGTCCGTGGCGAACGAGGATGATCACGGCAACAGCAGTCGACCGCATTCGGGACAGGTCATAAGGGATCCCTCGGGCTGTCCCTTCCATCGATCGACGTCGAGCGGCGAGAGTGCGATCCGACATCCGTCGCAGCGTCCCGAGACGACCTGTGACGCGCCCGAGGTACCCACGCGGGCCATGGCCGCTTCGTAGCGGGTCAGGAGTTGCGGCGTCACCGCTTCGGAACACGCTTTTCGCTGCATTCGAAGTGCGACCAACTCGTCTTCGAGGCTGGCCTGAAGTTCGGTGATCTCGAGTTGAAGTTCGCTTCGGCGCGCGACGGCCGGTTGCGCCGTGGCCTTCACAACACCCACCGCTTCATCCAACGGCTCGAAGGCCATGAGGTACTCGAGTTCACGGTCGTCGTTGTGTTCGAGCAGTTCACGGACGTGCTGGAGTTCGGTCTGTAACGCGGCCAACTCTCGAGCGTTCGCCGTCGAGTTGCTCAGGGTCATGTCGAGGTTGGTAACGCGCGCGCGAAGGCGCTCGCCCTCTCCCTGGGCGAGTTCGTAGGCGGCGCGAACCGGGACCAACGTGGCCTGCGCTTCGTTGAGAGCCTTCGAAAGCCCACGTAACTCCACTTCGAGCGCGGCCAGTTCGGCCATCTCGGGCAGGTGCGTCTTTTGGGCGTTGACTCGGTCGATCCATCGATCGGCCTCCATGAGTGCGCGCAGGTCGTCAGTCTCACTCACGGGTTCAGTCTCGCACGTCGCGCGCTTGATACCACCGGGCGAGCTTGGAGACCGCGGGCGCGAGCGCGGGCTCGCAACGCGTAAGGGCGGTGTCGAAGTCGAACCAGTCGACCTCGGGACTCTCATCATCGGGTGGCGACGGATCGAGCGGTGGCGCCGACACGACGTAGCGCAGGTCGTAGTGAATGTGGTCTATCGGTCCGAGATGGCCTTGGGGACCGGGATGCACGTCGACGTGGAAGAGCTCGACGGGATCGAAGTGGTGCGCGACGAGACCAGTCTCTTCGAGTGTTTCGCGCAACGCCGCGGACTCGGGACTTTCGAACGCGTCCACGTGACCACCCGGTTGTATCCAGATACCGAGGAGACGGTGACGGTGCAGTATGACCCCTCGCGACGACACCACGAACGCCGACGCCGTGACATGATGACCGTCCATCCGGGAGAATGCATCGCCCGGCCCCTTCAGCCGTTCGAGCGTCGCGGCGATTGAATCAGACTCGCGTTGGTCAACCGGATCGATCCGCTCGATCTGTGCGCGAAGCGCGGTCAATGACCTCACTGAGAATCCAGGAGTCGCGTCACTGACGCCGGCACCGGTACCGTGCCGTCGGCCATGGCGCCGTTGGCGTCAGGAATCGGCGTACCAAAAAGAATCCGGGCGGGCACCGTACCGGACCACACGGGTAGGTCGAGGTCCTCGTCGGGATCGTCCGTCGGACCGGAGGACACTTTGGCCGACGCCTCCTCGATGCGCACCGCGACGACCATCGTGAGGCGGACCTCCGCGTCGCTCATCGCGCGCACTTCGCCGGCGCGACCCGGCAGCACGGCGTCGACGAACATGTCGAGCACCCGTGCCTTTTCCGCGTCGTCACGTACGAGTGACACCGCCCCGAATAGCACGACCGAGCGATACGCGATGGAGGATTCGAAGCCACTGCGCGCGAGACGCAGTCCGTCGTAGAGGGTCACCGAGACACACGCCTCCCCCCGTTCGACGATCGCCTTCATGACCGCGTTCGAGGGACTCCCGTGCAAGTACAGCGTGTGACCCTCTCGCGCGTGCAGCGTCGGAATCACCACGGCCGCACCGTTGACGATTCCCGCGACGTGACAGAGCGGCGCTTCGTCGATGATCGCGAAGATGGTGTCACGGTTGTAGTTCGCCTTGGCCGGCAGGCGACGAACCCTTGATTTCGGTCCCGGCCCCAATGCGTCGCTCATGCGCGAAGGTCACCGCCGAAGAAGGTTCGCGCCATCCCGGCCACTTCGACGTTGTGCTCGAAGAGCCGAGCGAACATCACGCCGCCTCGTGCGGAGGCCTGGTGCACCGACACGGTCGGTGCCCCGACTTGTTGCACCCACCAGGGTGCGACCGCGCACATGGCGCTGCCGGTCACGCTGTCCTCGGCCAGGCCGAGGCGGGGCGCGAAGACGCGAATCGACACGTCGACTCCCGGACCCCCGACGCAGGCGGCGATCACCATCGAGCTCGGGACGAGGAAGAGGTTCATCGAATCAACGGCGAGGCCACACAACGTGTCGAAGTCCTCGACGACGGCGAGCACGCACTGCTCCCCGGCTCGATAGACCTCTCGCACCGGCCCCAGCGTGTCATTCAGCATCGACGGGTCAGCGTCATCGAGACTCCATCGGGGTAGGTCGATGCCGAGCAGGCCGTCACTCATGCGCCGACCCGAGAGGACCCCGGCGCGCGTCTGGAAGAAGATCTCTCCCCCGGGCACGCCGAGTTCGTTCAACAAGACGTGAAGGCTCGCGAGCGTCGCGTGTCCGCACAGGTCCACCTCCACGGTGGGCGTGAACCAACGCAGGGACCACTGGTCCCCCACTCGGCGCACGAAGGCGGTTTCGGACACGCCCAGCTCGAAGGCGATCTGTTGCAGTTCGTCGTCGGGCATGGCGCGCTCGAGCAACACCACGACCGCGGGATTGCCTCGTTCGGCCTCGCCGGTGAAGGCGTCGACCCACCAGAGTCGATGGCCGAAGGCCACGTTGACAGAATCCACCTGCCGAGTCTGCCACTTCGGGGCCGGTGACCACCTAGGGTTTTGACGTGCGTGTCGCGACGTTTAACCTTCACGCCGGCGTCGACGGATGGGGTCGACCGACGAGGGTCCTCGATCACGTCGTGAGTCTGAACGCCGACGTCCTCATCTTGCCGGAGCTGTGGCGCGCCGAATCGGGTGAGGACTTCGTGACCGAGCTCAAGACCACATTGGGGATGGAGGGTCTCTTCGTGCCCCTCGCCTCGGGCCAGCGCGTCACGTCGGGTACGGGCGGGCGCACGTGGCAGCCACTACTGGCCCACCTGAGCGGCGAACGCGGTCTGTTCTTCGACGAACATCGGACGTTGAGCAAGGTCCAGCGGATTCGTCGCGCCACGGCCGACGGCGTCGAACACGGCGAATGGGGACTCGGTCTGTTGACGCGACTGCCGATTCGAGAGATTCACTCGGAGTCCCTCGGTCGACTGCCGAGAGAGAAGGTCCAGCGCGCCCTCATCGTCTCGACGCTCGAACTCGACGAACGCGCCTTCTACGTGTTGGCCATTCACGGCGCGCACCTCAGTCACGGTTCGTATCGTCAGTACCGGCGGGTGAGCGAAATCGTCGCCCGGCTCGATCCGACGCTGCCGATCCTCATCGGCGGCGACTTCAACTCCTGGCGCCCGCTCTTGCGAGTATTGCTGCCCGGATGGCGATCGCTGGTCAATGCGAGAACGTGGCCGGCCCGAACGCCGCACTCGCAGATCGACCACCTCTTGGTTCGCGGTCCCTGGGAAAGCCTCGGTGGATTCGCCAGTGACGGCGGGAGCGATCACCGCGCCCTCGTCGCCGACGTTCGGTTGCTCTAACGCTCACGTCCACCGACGCATCGCCGTCAACTCAATTGGACGCTCTCGTCGACCACCACGAGCGTCTTACCGTGATTACCGCCCGTGAACAACAGGTTGAGCGCGTCGGGGGCGTGCTCGAGACCTTCCACCAGGTGTTCTTGATGGACCAACCGACCGTCGAGGACCATGGCCGCCAATTCGAGGTGGGCCTCGGCGTAACGCCGTGCGAAGTCGAAGACGATAAAACCCTTCATCTGACCCCGGCGCATGATCAACATCGAGGTGTTGGTGACACCGTCGCGTTCAGTGGCGTTGTACTGGGAAATCGCGCCGCACATGACAATTCGTGCGTACATCGCGATGTTGGCGAGCGCCGCATCGAGAATCGCTCCGCCCACGTTGTCGAAGTACAGGTCAATGCCGCTGGGACAGGCCTCATGAATACGACGAGTGAGTCCCGGTTCGATGTAGTCGAGACACTCGTCAAAGCCGTAGAGTTCGACGACCTCGGCGCACTTCTGCGCGCCACCGGCGATACCGACGACCTTTCGCGCGCCGCGGGCTTTGGCGATCTGTCCCACGACCGAGCCGGTCGCCCCCGCCGCGCCCGAGACGACGACGACGTCGCCCTCTTTGAACGCACCCACGTCCAATAGTCCGAAGTAGGCGGTGAGACCGGTTGCGCCGAGGACGTTCATCACCGTCGCGAGGTCCAGGCCGAGACCGCGCGGCAGCACCGTGAACCTGTTGGCGTCACTCGCAATCGCCCACTCCTGCCAGCCGGTCATGCCGTTCACGACGTCACCAACCTGGTAGCGCTCGGAGTTGGACTCCACGACGACGCCGCTGCCGCCGGAGCGGATCACGTCACCGATGCCGATCGGAGGTAAGTACCCCGGTGCGTCGTTCATCCAGGTTCGGATCGTCGGATCGATGGAGAGCAGTCCGACCTTGATGAGCGCTTCGTCGGGCCCACAGACGGGCACCGGCGATTCCCTCAACGCGGTCGTGGACTCAAGGATCATGCCGATGGGACGTTCGTTGAGGACAATTTGCCGATTCGACATAGGAGCTCCTTGGTTCAACGTCACGTTAGGACCTTCTCTGAGGTGACGGTCGAACGGCACCGCTCGAAGTCCGCGCCAACCAGGTCCCACGAGGAGGATGTTGCCAATACCTGACTAAGTAGGTAAGGTTTGTCATCATTAGTGCGAGCGTGAGGAGCAACCGGGGGTGAGCACCGAAACGAAGCAGGAAACTGCGGTCGAAGTCATCAAGAGATCCAGCCACTACTTGCGCGGAGAAATCGGCCGTGAACTCGACAACGACGTCGCCAGTGTGTCCAACGAATCCGAGCAGATTCTCAAGTTCCACGGCATCTACGCCCAAGACAATCGCGACGTGCGACGCGAGCGCGCACTGAAGGGTGAAGAGCTCGACTACATCTTCATGATCCGAGTCGCGATTCCCGGCGGTCGCCTGACGACGGACCAGTGGCTCGCGCTCGATGGGGCATCGTCGGACATCGCCGACGGCACGATCCGTCTCACGACGCGCCAGGCCGTCCAGTTCCACGGCGTCGTGAAGGACGGCCTTCGACCGCTCGCGCGGTCCCTGGACGCGCACCTCATGACGTCCTTCGGCGCCTGTGGCGACGTCGTGCGAAACGTGGTGTCGTGTCCCGAACTCCAGGGCAACGAGGCCGACGAACGACTTCGTGAGATCTCGAGGCACCTGACCCGAAGTTTCCGCGCGACCACCGAAGCGCACTGGGAGATCTTCGTCAACGGCGACAAGGCCGCGTCACGCGAAGTGGCCGACGAGCGCCCGTTCTACGGCGAGACGTACCTCCCGAGGAAATTCAAGATCGCCGTGGCTCACCCCGATGAGAACTGCGTGGACGTCCTCGCCCAGGACGTCGGGTTGATCCCCGGGGTCCATCCCGAGGTTGGCGAAGGCTTCAACCTGCTCGTCGGCGGCGGCCTCGGCCGGGCCTACGCCAATCCCGACACGTTCGCGCGCCTCGCCGACGCGATGACCTTCGTCACGTACGACGAAGTCGACGAGGTCATCGCCGCCGTCCTCGTGACCTACCGCGAACTCGGCGACCGCACCGAGCGCAAGCGCGCGCGCATGAAGTACGTCGTCGCCGACATGGGCTTCGAGCAGTTTCGCAAGGAGATCGAAGTTCGCCTCGGGCGAGAACTGCGCGAGCCCCTACCCCTACCGGAGCACTTCGACGCCGACGATCACTTGGGGTGGAAGACCTGTAGCGACGGAACACATCAGGTGGGCGTGCGCGTCTCGGCCGGTCGCGTTCGCGATGACGACGGCGGCACCCGCCTCCGTTCGGCGCTACGCCTCATTGCCCAACGCCACCCGGTGACGTTCTTCTTGACCCCGCAACAAGACATCGTGATCAGCGCCATTCCCGAGAGCGCGCGTGACGAGGTGCAAGAGATCCTCCGAAATCACGCCGTGCGACCCGACGCAGAACTCGGCAACGTCGAGCGAACGGCCCTGGCCTGCCCCGCGCTGCCGACCTGCGGACAGGCGCTCACCGAGGCCGAACGGCGGCTCCCCGAGTTAGTGGGCACCATCGAAGGCGCACTCGCCAGTCGCCAACTCGGTCGACGGGCCCTGCAGCTTCGCATGACGGGCTGTCCGAACGGCTGTGCCCGGCCGGCCGTCGCCGAGGTGGGCATCGTCGGACGCACGAAGTCGACCTACGACGTCTACGTGGGTGGCGGTCCTCGCGGCGACCGGTTGGCGACGCTGTATCGAGAGAAGGTGCCCTTCGACGAGATCGCCGTCGTCCTCGGCCCCCTCTTCGATCGCTGGGAACTCAAAGGCGACGAGGACGAGTCCTTCGGCGATTTCATCACTCGAGTGGGTGTCGCGTGACGGTCTACCTGGTTGGAGCGGGACCGGGCGACGCCGACCTGGTGACGGTGCGGGGCGCTCGACGTATCGCCGAGGCCGACGTCATCGTGCACGATCGATTGGTGGAGCGCTCAGTTCTCGAACTCGCTCGACGCGACGCCGAATTCATCGACGTGGGCAAGGAGCCGGGACGCTTCACGTCACAGTCGATGATCAACGATCTCCTCGTGTCGCTCGGTCGTCGATTCGACACCGTGGTGCGACTCAAAGGCGGCGACCCGTTTGTTTTCGGCCGCGGTGGCGAAGAGATGATGGCGTTGCGCGACGCCGGGGTGGCCAGTGAGGTGGTGCCCGGCGTGACGTCCGCGTTCGCCGGACCATTGGCCGCGGGCATCCCGGTCACGCACCGCGGCCTCTCGCGAGGCGTGACCGTCGTCACGGGGCACGTGGAGGGTCACGACGACGGCTACTTCCGACGACTCGCGAACCCCGACCTCTCGCTCGTGGTCTTGATGGGCGTCAGTGCGCGAGCCTCCATTGCCTCACAGCTCATCGAGGGAGGTCTCTCGAGCGACACGCCCGTCTGCGTCATCGAGAGTGCGTGGACGCCCCGCGAGTCGGTGACGCGCGCGGTGCTGCGCGATTTGGGATCGCTCAACGTCTCCTCCCCCGCCATCATCGTCATCGGAGCGTGCGCCGCCCTCTCGGTGCGCGAACTGATGGCCGAGACTTCCTCACTGGTCTGAGTGTGCTGCCCCTCGCCTTGAAGCTCACCGGCAAAGACGTCCTCGTCATCGGGGCCGGTCGCATCGGCACCGGCAAGGCCCAGCTGCTCGTGGACGCCGGCGCTCGCGTGACGATGATCGCGTCCGAGGTCCTGGCGCAACTCCCGTCCGGTCTCGCCAACTTCGAACAGCGTGAGTACCTCGACGGCGACGTGCGGGGCTACGCACTGGTCGTTTCGGCGACTGGCGACCCCGCGGCGAACGACCGTATCGTCAACGAGGCGCGCCGCGAAAACGTCTGGTTGAACGTCGTGGACGATCCGGAGCGTTCAGACTTCTACTTCACCGCCGTCCACCGCGCGGGCGAGGTCGTCGTGTCAGTGTCGACTGAAGGCGCGTCTCCGGCGCTCGCCCAAGAGGTCCGTTCGATGATCGCCGCATACCTGCCACAGAACCTCGCCGACGTCGCCCACCAACTTCGCTCGGAACGCGCCGCCCATCACGCGAACGGGACGAGCACCGAGGGAGTCGATTGGCGACCGCGAATTCGAGAACTCCTGGAGCGCACCGAGACTCCCGTCTAAGGGCGTCGTCGCTAGTGTCCGAGGTGGCGGACACGGGTTGACGTAGAGGAGGCCGAATGACCGATCGGGTTCTCGTCACCGGGGCCACGGGCTTCATCGCGCAGCACTGCATCATGCAACTCTTAGAGGCCGGGTACGACGTTCGGGGTACGGCGCGATCGGAGAGTCGCACGGCCGAGGTCGTAGCGATTCTCACGCCGCACCTCAGTGACGACGCGCAAAAACGGCTCGACACGTTCAACGTGGTCGCGGCCGATCTCACGAGCGATGACGGGTGGCGAAACGCCGTCGATGGTTGTCGCTACGTGATGCACGTGGCGAGTCCGCTGCCTCGAGGCGCCGTGAAGGACGAAGATGAGTTGATCGTTCCGGCGCGGGACGGAGCGTTGCGGGTCCTGCGCGCCGCACACGACGGCGGCGTCGAGCGCGTCGTTCTCACGTCGTCGCTAAGCGCCATCGTCTACGGCAACGACCGGTCCCGAGTCTTCACCGAAGCCGACTGGTCGAATCTGGATGGCGCGCGCATCGGCGCGTACGACAAGTCCAAGACGATCGCCGAGCGCGCCAGCTGGGACTACATGGAGAGCGTGAAGGGGGAATCGCCGATGGAGCTGGCCGTCATCAATCCGGGACTGGTCCTGGGGCCGTTACTCTCGAGCGATTGGGGTACGTCGGGCGAGATGGTGAAGCGGATTCTCGATCACAAGGTGCCGGCGATTCCGAACATGAATTTCGCGACGGTCGACGTGCGCGACGTGGCGAGCGCGCACGTTTCGGCGATGGTCAGTCGTGACGCCGCGGGTCATCGTTTCATCTGCGCCGAGGCGAATCACTCCATGATGGAGATCGCTTTGATCTTGAAGGACCACTACGGCGCTCGAGGATTCACGATTCCGACGGGGCGACTGCCGTCGGTCGCCATTCGCGTGATGGCGATCTTCGACAAGACCGTCCGTCTGGCCCTGAACGACCTCGACTCGTCCCAGAACGTCGACACGACGAAGATCCGCACGGTCTTGCAGTGGCGACCCCGAGATCTTCGTGAGATGACGACGGCGATGGCGGACTCCATGATCGCCTACGGCGTAGTTCAAGCCAAGAGGTAGTCACCGACGCACGATTCGCGTCACGGCGTTCCATTCCTCGTTCGTCTGACGGCCTCCGCCTCGATGCGTCACATCCGTTGCGGTGAAAACATCGCCACCGCACAAGCACTAACTTTGGACCATTATGGCGCCGGGCACTGAGACACATCTGCTCGAGCTGGAACACGTTTCCGTTCACTTCGAAGGTCTTCGGGCGCTCGACGACGTCTCCTTCGACGTGTCCTCAGGCGAGATCGTTGGATTAATCGGTCCCAACGGTGCGGGCAAGACCACCGCCTTCAACGTCGCGTGCGGTTTCGTGAAGCCGTCTCGAGGTCACGTGCACTACCCGCGCGCGGGCAAGTCGAACTTGCGTCCAAACCAGCTCGTGGGCGCCGGCGTCGCGCGAACACTTCAGGGAGTCGGACTTTTCCCGCACTGCAGCGTGCTCGAAAACGTGATGGCCGGTGGACACCTGCGACCAAACGGTGGATTCATCGCGGGTTTCTTTTCGACGCCCAACGAAGTGCGCTCCGAGCGCGCCCTGCGCCACGACGCGCTCGCCATGCTGGAGCGTCTCGGAGTCGCCGACATGGCGTCGCGAATGCCGTCGGCGATCCCGTACGGCATCGCGAAAAAAGTGTCGGTCGCTCGCGCCCTCATGAGTTCCCCGACCCTGTTGCTGTTGGATGAGCCGGCCTCGGGCCTCGATGAAGCGGAACTCGAGGACTTCGCGCGTCTCATCGTTGAGCTTCGTTCCACCATGGGCGTGCTGCTCGTCGAGCACGACATGGAATTCGTTATGCCGCTCGTCGATCGACTCGTCGTGTTGAACTTTGGCCAGCTCATCGCCCACGGCACGCCCGAAGACGTGCGCAAGGACGACGCCGTGATCGCCGCCTACCTCGGGGTCGACGAGTGATTACGATTGAAGATCTGACCGTCTCATTCGGTGCGGTCCAAGCGTTGCGCAATGTCTCGATGATTGCCGAGACCGGCAAGATCACCGCCGTGCTCGGCGCCAACGGCGCGGGCAAGACGACGTTGCTACGTGCGATCAGCGGCTTGAAAGAACCCAAGCGCGGCACCATCCGCATGGGCGAGCGCAATCTCGTGCACAGGCGGACCGAGGACATCGCGCGACTCGGGATCGGTCACGTACCCGAAGGACGAGGGGTCATCGGCGAATTCACGGTGGAGGAGAATCTACGTCTCGGGGCGATGATGGCCAAAGTCAACCTCCAAAAAGGATTGGAAGAACAGTACGAGCAGTTTCCGGTCCTGGGCGAACGAAGAAAGCAGCACGCGGCGAAACTGTCCGGCGGTGAACGCCAGATGCTGGCGATGGCCCGCGCGCTCATCGCCAAACCATCCGTGCTCTTGTTGGATGAGCCCTCGCTCGGGCTGGCACCTCTCGTGACCGCCCAATTGATGCACACCATCCACTCACTCTGTGAATCCAGTGACCTGACGGTGATCCTCGTGGAACAGAACGCCTCATCGGCTCTTCGAATCGCACATCACGCCGTCGTCTTGCACGTCGGCAGGGTCGTCGCGAACGACGACGCGTCCGTCGTGGCGGCCGACGAGAATCTCCGCCAGTACTACCTCGGACTGGTGGAGTGATGGATCCGTTCCTCACGTCACGCATCGTCACCGACATCCTGGGCGGACTCACGAATGGTGTCAGCTTCGGGATGGTGGCGCTGAGCCTGGTGCTCATCTGGCGCTCCACCGGCGTGCTCAACTTCGCCCAGGGCGCGATGCCGATGTTCGCCACCTACGTCGGCTTCGCCCTGTTGTCGTACCACTTCGGTTACTGGGCCTGCGTCGTGGCGTGCATAATCGCCGGACTCCTCATCGGCGGACTGACCGAGCGATTGCTGGTTCGTGGTCTGTACGGGAAACCGGAAATCAATCCGATCGTGGTCATGGTCGGGTTCCTCATCGTGCTCGAAGCGGTGGCGGCCGCCATCTGGTCCTCGACGCCGCGCAGTATTCCCAGTCCCTTCTCGTCGATCCATTGGCAACTGGCCGGTAAGCCGTTCGCCTTGTCGCCCTTCACGGTCTACGAGATCGCTTCGGCGTTACTCGTCATGGCGGCCGTCGCCGCGTTGTTCCGATTCACGAAACTGGGGCTGCAGCTGCGTGCCTCAGCCTTGGCGCCCGAGGTGTCGCGATTGCTGGGCGTGCGCGTCGGTCGTCTCTTGACGCTGGGATGGATGCTCTCGACCGTCGTAGGCGTGATCACCACCATTCTGGTCGCGTCGAACTTCTTCACGGGACTCACACCCCAAGTCATGGACGGCATCTTCGCCTACGGGTTCATCGCCGCGGCTATTGGCGGACTCGAAAGTCCGGTCGGGGCGATCATCGCCGGCGTTGTGCTCGGCGTCGTCAATCAGTTCGTCACCGACTACGTGAACCAAAACGCCGTCATCATCATCGCGCTCGCCATCCTCATCGTCTCACTAATGATCCGCCCGAGCGGGGTCTTCACCAAGAGCACCCAGAGGCGCGTCTGATGACACGCGACTGGAATCGCCGAACGCCGATCGCGGTTGCGGTCGCCGTCGTCGCGACGGTCGTGGCGCTCGTGAGCGCGACGACGACCCGCGAAGGAGTCGCTCTCAGCATCGCCCTTGACCTGGCCATCGCGTGCGGCACGGTCCTGAGCTGGCCCGTCTTCAAGGCGAGACATCCCGTGGTGTCGCGAGCGGCCCTGACGCTGCTCGGACTCGACGCGGCAATTTTCATCACGTACTTTCTCAACTCGAG
>CALGFJ010000313.1 GCA_937881055.1 uncultured Acidimicrobiaceae bacterium
CGTTCCAAGACCGGTAACTGACTGACAACCGGTGGGGTTGACATCGATGGCTTCGCCACCCGTGCCCTTTTCTCCGCGCACTGCAAAGACGAGGTGGTACGAAATGGCGAACTCGGCGGGGCACGCCTGGGCACCCTTCGGCTCGTCGGGCAGCGCACAGGCGGAGGTGGCCACTGCTCGAGCGGCTGCGGCATCCGTCACCGTCACCACACCGGGGAACGTGAAGTGGAACTGGTTGTTCAGTGCCTGACGGGTGACTATCAGCTGTTCGACCCGTGGGATGACTTGGCAGAGGTAGGCGGCTTGGTTCGACGGTGCGGTCGAAGTGGTCGTTGGAGCAACCGACGGCGAACTGCCGCACGCCGCCAAACCCAGGCCAGTGACCAGCGACATCGAAACGACGGCACAGCATCTGAACCACTTCATTTGATTCCCATTGTCATCACAAGCCTCTTTGTCTCTTGCTCAGATACTGTCCGGCCGGCGGCTGCATTTACCTGCACCAACGGGAACCCTCCGATAACCCAAGTGACGAGCTCCTCCGCCTCGTCATCGTCCTCGTCGTTCCTGAACTGCTCGAGGTTATCGACCGCTGTTTGAAGTTGCCAGCCCAGCTGCTCAGCCTCCCACGTAGATAGTTCATCGATGACGCCGGCGTCGCTTGCGACTTCGTCGTGAAGGCGGACCGCCGGCTCTCCATCAAGCCGTTCTGGCGTATACCCTCATCTCGTTCCTCCTCACCGGGAGAGGATCTCCCGGCACTAAACACTTTCGGCGTGCTGTGAGCCAACGCAATCGAGTGTCGTCATCAATCTCGCAGAACCCATCAGTTGCGCCCGTATCAGGCTGATGCTCGTTCGTCTGGCCCTCGCTCGTTAAGTCGCGTGAGTTAAGCGGCGTGTGCACGGACCACCCGACTGGGCAAAGTAAAGGAGTCGAGGGAGCGCTCTCGACACGACACGGAGGATTTGCTATGACCACCACCGAATCAACGACAGAGCGGACAGAAGCAGAGATGTTCGCTGCAGCGGGCTTGGTGTGCCCGAACGGTTGCGCACCGGGCACGGGCTGGACCTTTCACCGTACGGAATTGGTTGACGTCGCGTACCGCGTCGGACATAACAAGTTCGGTATGGAGATTCTCTACGATGTGTCGGAAAGCGACAAACGCTACGTGGAGGACGACGGTGAAGCACGCTACGAGTGCGATGGCTGCGACTTCGAGTTGCCGGAGTGCGAAATTATTTTTTAGCACCAGCAGGAATAAAACAACACCGCGCGGATCCTCGCTGGGTTGGACGATTAGGTTGCCGGTATGACCGACGCACGTGAGTTGACTGACGAGGAGCTCGACACGGTACGCGCGCCCCACCCCCTCACCGCTGGCGCTAACACGTGCACACAAGGTCGACGGCACGAAGGAGGTAAGTGCGACGCGCCGCTCAGAATCCCTGCGCGAGGCAAGCGATGTTGTAGTCCAAGGAACCCTCCACGATCGCAGCAACTCGGTAGGTGCCGTCTCCATTAGCCGCGACGGCGTCGGCACGACCAACGCGTCCACTACAACTCTGACCGAAGCGCCAAGCGCTCATACGACACAAACGAGGTCGCAAACACGGTCGCTATCCGACAACGCTGCCAGGGACCTACGGTCACCGGGACCGGCAATTTCGAAATTGAGTACTCCCGTTCGCGTCGCAATACCGATCACCACGAAGCCGAGGAGCGAGAATGGGACCCGGTTCGTGAGTGTTGAAATCGTCAAGAGCGTAAAGAAAACGGCGGGCTCGAACAGGGTCCCTTCGGGACGCGGGACATGGACGCCCCTGCGTTCTTAGTCGCCGCGTCAGTCATCGCCAAAGGTGACATTGGCAAACATGCCAGCTCGATAGACCGCCTCGCTGATCTGGGTGCAGTCCACGTCGGTCTCTATTCCAAGAACCCGACCATTGAGAACGCGGCTCACGTCGTAGTAGTCCAATGCGTTGAGCCGCACTACAACTTCTCGCCCGTGGCCCTCGGGGAGGCTGACGGAAAGCACATCACCGTCAGCATCAGCGTAGGCAACAAAGCGCCCACCGCTCACCGCGAGGATTGTCATCATTCCGATCTGCTTACGGAGTTCGTCGGCACTGAACGTACGACTATCGGCTAAGTAATCGAATGTTGGTTTGGTGGTGGTCATGATGGTGTCTCCTGCTTAGGGCGTTGCTGTACCTCATACCGTGAGTTCTCCGTCGGCAAGCGCAATCAATTGGCGGCTACGCCCTAATAAGGACGCCTTCAAAGCCCGGCGGGTCGAATGTCACGCCCCGGAGTCTCTTCCAGTTCATCCCCCAAGGAGGCAGCAACACGCTTGAGCGGATTGGGAACGTCGAAAAGATCTACCCCAAAGAGAGAGCAAGGAGTTGAAAATGGCGGTGCTCTGGCACGACCGTACCTTCATCTCACCTCAGGAGTAGGGCGGGACATCGCACACTTGCCTGGGAAACCGAGTTGTGGGTTTCTACCGACGGTGACCATTTGATCCGGATGGGCTGACCAGACTCACTCCGGTAGTGGAGGATTTTCCCACAGAGGTTCATCGTTTAGATGGATGCGAACAATCGGCCCGTTGGCATCTTCAGCGCGTCCTGGGGTGTCGATGAACACTACGATCACGCCGTCAATCTCCGACCGGTCGATAGTGACCTCAACTCCAGCGGCGTCAGCCTTTGCTAAGAAGAGGACTACCGGCTCTCGTGACTCAACCACTTGTGTTCTCCGATGTTGTCGCGTTGAGCGGTATTTCCACCGTTCTCGAAGCCATTCTTGACACAACCGGGAGTCTTGCCATAGTGGGCATCGGGTCACAATCCACCCGCCTCTGCGCGAATGAAGCTCCTATTCCGAGCCAAGACTTCAACCTTTTGCGTCCCATCTCATCACACCCTGAGAGCACGGGGGGACCGCCGCCCTTGGGGAGGAGCGGACCCCACTATGGTGCGCGCGTTGAGCCAGTCAGAAAGGAGACCAACAGGGACCCAACGATGTGCACCCATTAAAAGGAACGGCAGTTCGTCAGATTCCATCATTCGGTAAACGTGCCGCCGTGAGCAGCCAAGCATCATGGCAGTCTCGTTCACGTTGAGAGCCAAGCGGTTCGACAATTCGGCGGTGCTGGTGACCATCGGGGACACTCCTTCTCTGTGTGTCCCTGACAGTGACCAGCACCTCCGCTTCGGACACTCGCTGGTTACGCCACCCTTTCCTCAAGAGCCGCAACCATGAGCTCGACCGCCCTGTTGGACGGTTTCGCTCCCATGTAGATGGCTGTTGTGCTCACTCGACTATGACCAAGCTGACGACTGACCTTCGTAATGGGCTGACTCTCGCCAAGCGTGTGGCCGACAAAGTGACGCAAATCGTGGAGACGTATTCCCGTGATGCCTTCGCGCCCCTGGAGTCGAACCCACCTCTTCGACCAAGCATTCTTGGCAATTCTGACCTGCCCCGCTGGGTCGACGGCAAAGACTGCGGCTCGCTCGTTCCACGCGAGGCCCGCAGACTTTTGCAACTCAGCAACCTCGTCCCTGTGCTTCTTGAACAACACCAGTGTCTTCTCATCAAGTGCAAGTACGCGCACAGACGCAAGGGTTTTAGTCTTCCCCAGCACCTGTTCGCTCCGCCTTATGCCTTTCTCGTTGATGCGCCTCTCTTGGATTGCCTTGCTGATGGAGAGGGCCCTCTCCTTGAGCAGAAAATCCTCCCATTCGAGGGCGGCGAGTTCGCCGCGTCGCGCACCGGTCACTGCGGCCAGTCGAAAGAAGAGTCCTTCGACGGTTGAGTGCAGCGCCGCCGCTTCGAGCAGCCGGAGCACGGTTCCGGCTTCTGGTGTGCGTGGTTGTTGGCGGGTCTCCTGCGAGAGAGCAATGCCGCTCGCAGCGTGGGGATAGCTAAGCCATTTCCATCCAACCGCAACAGTGAGCATCGCCCGAAGGAGTTTGACGACCTTGTCGATGGTCATCGGACCAAGGCAGAGGTGCTCTCGACCCTTGCCAGACTGGGGCTTCGTACTCAGGTCCTTCACCATTGTCTCAACCAGGTGCTTAGTGATGTCCTTCAACTTGTAGTTGCCCAGTGCGGGACCGAGGTGGAGCCTCCAGTTTCTCTCGTACTCCGCACGGGTCTCCTCAGACTTTTCCCGGCCGCCCGCATTGAAAAGGACCAACTTTGTGTATTCGTCCCACAGTTCAGCCAAGGTGAGTGTCCCTTTGTCGAAGCTCGGGGAATTGCGCTTGTTCCTTTCACGGACCTCTGCCTCGAACTGGACACCAAGTCTCCGGGCTTCAGCTTTGGTCGGTGCCTTGACCGTCTTCCAGTCGTACTTGATTTTTCCAGTGACTGGGTTCTTCCCTGCGTACACGCTCAGACGCCAAGTTCCCTTGCCTCTTGCGATAATTGCGGCCATTTTCCACTCCCTTTCTTCAGGGTGCAGACTGTGCCGGGTTACGCGATCCTGTGCGGTCGCTCCTTAACTCACTGCCAACCTAACTGCCAACCTTTCGGTCAGCGGCTAGGTTTGCAGCAAATCACTGGAGGCGGCGTCCGGATTCGAACCGGAGTACGGGGCTTTGCAGGCCCCTGCCTAACCACTCGGCCACGCCGCCAGAACTAGAGAGCCTACCGCGAAGGTTCAGTGCGCCTTTTGGTGTTTGAAGTGGTGATACACCAATCCGACGACGGCGGCGATGACGAGGAACTCGAAGAAGAACCAGACCGTGGCCGCGATGAAGCCGATCACCGTGACGATGATCCACAGCGCCAACCCGATCAGCACGACCACGCCGACGGTCTTTATGAGGGCCATGGCCCCTCCTTCGTCCCCCCCATCGTAGGCGGCGTAATAACTTCACTCATCGTCGGTAATCTGTTTCAATGACCCGACGACTCACCGCCGCCCTCTCCCTCGCCGTCGGGGTCCTGGGCGCCACGATGGTGCCCACTCTCCAGGCATCGTCGGCGACGCCCGTCGTCCACTCGTTCGTCATCACGAGCAATCTCCCGACCTCGCTCTCGAACCAATTGCCCCTGTTGCGACTGCACTTCAGCGACGCCACCAAAGTGAAGAACCTGCCCGCACTTCGAACGCGGCCGGCCCTCGCGACCAAATGGGAACAGATCAGCACCCACGAGGTGCAAGCCGTCGTGACCGGTTCACTCCAACCGGCGGCCATCTACACGATTGACCTGCCGACGCGCATGACGTGCGCGACCACCTGCCGTTTCACGGCGGTGCGTCCTCGACGCGCGTTGGTCGCGTCGAGCACGATCTGGGAAGAGCAGCTCTTGGCCGAACTCAATTACTTGCCCGTGACCTTCACACCGAGCACGTCCTCCAGTAACCCGACGCAGCCGACGAGTGGCACGTTCACCTGGAAGTACCCGAAGCTGCCCGCGAGCATCCAATCGCAGTGGCGCGTCGGCGTCGCCGGGGTTCTCCTTCGCGGGGCGCTGATGAACTTCCAAAGCGTCAACAACCTCCCCACGACCGGCATTGCCGACGCGCCCACGTGGAGCGACCTGATCACGGCGGTCCAGAACAACAAGACCGACCCGACGACGTATGACTACGTGAGCGTCTCAGAGGGATCGCCTGAGGTCCTCACGCTCTACGTCGAGAACCACGTGAAGTTCACGACGCCGGTCAATACCGGCATCTCCGTGTCGCCCACGGCGTTGGGCACGTATCCGGTCTACGAACGATTCCTCTCCACCACGATGTCGGGCACCAACCCCGACGGCTCGCACTACAGCGACCCGAACATTCAATGGGTCTCGTACTTCAACGGCGGCGACGCGTTGCACGAGTTCCCGCGATACTCCTACGGTTCCCCACAAAGCCTCGGCTGCGTCGAGATGCCCTTCGCGAGCGCCGAGACCGTCTTCCCCTTCACGCCAATCGGCACGCTCGTCACGGTCATTGCGTAACGAACAACTTCACAATTCGTAATCTTCGTTTATGACTGTAATTTCTTGACGCGCTGTTACATTCGATTTAGATGCCAAGTGAGTCGACTCGTCAGGGTGCCGGTCCCAGCTGGCCCTTGCGGGTCGGACTAGGACTCTGCGTATCGGCCCTCGTCATCGTGGGCTTCCAACTCAAGGACGAGCACCACTCCCCCGCCGCCGAGGCGACGACCACCTCGCACACGACGACGACGACAACCACAACGACGAGCGCGTCGGGAACGACGACGAGCGTCGCCACGGCCACATCCACGACACCGACGACACCGACGACGCAGGTCGGCCCATCGAAGACCCTCCCGCCGCCGATCGTCAACATGACCGCGTTCAAACCACCGGGTGCCGGGTGTCGATTCTCAACCGGTGCGCCGAGTCCAAGCTCGTCCGGTGGTGCGACGACGACATCCACCTCGGTGTCGACGACGTCGCCGATCGGTCGCTGCACCGTGCTCGAGATCGGGGACTCACTCGGCAACGACCTCGGTTGGGGTATCGCGCGACAACTCGGTCACAATCACGAGGTTCGTCTCGTGCAGGCCGACAAGTCGTCGAGTGGACTCCTCACCCCCTGGTTCTACGACTGGCCACAAAAGGAGAAGGTGCTGCTCGCTCAGTACAAACCGCAGTTGGTGATCATCACCTTCGGTGCGAACGACGATCAGAACCTCAGGGTGAACGGACACGTCCTGGCGTTCGGATCGGCGCCGTGGGTCACGGCCTATACGAACATCGTGACGAAGATGGCGCGCGCGGCGACGAAGTCCGGCGCGTACGTGCTGTGGGTCGGGATGCCGATCATGCAGCCGAACGGCTATCGCCAAGGCATGGTACTGATCAACTCGGTGTTCGCCAAGGTGGCCACGACCACGCCGGGCATGACGTTCCTGCCGACGTGGGACCTCTTCGCCAACTCCCGTGGTCAGTTCGAAGACGCCGCGCGAGTGAACAACATTCCTTCGCTGCTGCGCGAAGCCGACGGGATCCACTTCAGTTACGTCGGCGAGAACGTCATCGCCACCTACGTGACGCGCGCCATCGGCAACGTGTACCACGTGCAGATCACACCCGAAGCGGCGATGTACATCGATCGCTGAGTGTGGCGTCACGTCACGTGCGCGAGGTGCCCGATCCAGAGTGTCGCGTCCCACGAGAGACCGACGCACACCAACAGCATCAGGGCCACGGCGACGCCGTCACGGTCGAGTCGCTTGGAATGACGAATCGGATTCTCGAGGACGTGATACGAGAGAGCGGCACACGCGAACGCGCCCGCGACTTCGATCACTCGAGCCCACGGGGACGTCGGTGGATGGACCATTTGCAGGGGGAGCATCAGCCACACGTAGTGCCACAAGTAGAGCGAATACGAAATGTCCCCGATGTAGCGCAACGGTCGAAACGAGAGCCAGGAGGCCGCCCCTCCCGGGGCGCTGGCCTGTCCCGTCCAGAGCAGGATCGCCGTCGTCCCACAGGGCCACCACGCCAGCACACCAGGGTAAACACTCGTCACGTTCAGCCGCCACACGGCGATCCCCAATCCGACGAGGGCCGCTACGGAGAGCGCCGCGTTGACGCGCGGCGTCCGGCGCGCCCACGCCCCCGGGAGCAGCGCGACCAGGGCGCCGAGGGCGATCTCCCAAAAACGGGTGAAGGGTGAGTAGTACGCGACCGTCGGCTTGATCGGCGTCAGGTACCACGAGTACCACGCCGACGCGGCGATCGCCGCGACCAGGAACAGTCCCAGTGACGTCGCGCGGTTTCGAATCGGCGTCAACCACGTGAGTGAGAAGACGACCAACGGGAAGAAGAGATAGAACTGCTCTTCCACCGCGAGTGACCAAAAGTGCGTGACCAGTGACGGGGCGACACCGGGAATGAAGTAATTGCTGCCTGTATTGATCAACCGAAAGTTCGCGGAGAAGAGAGAGGCCCAGCGCACGTCGCCGAGTAACTGCGGCACGAAGTTGGTTCCGAGAAGAAAGTACGCCGCCACGATCGTGGAGACCAGGGTCAGCGTGGCCGCCGGAACAATACGTCGAATTCGTCGGGCGTAGAAGTACGCGAGATTCCCACGCACGTGACGCGGCGGTTGCCGTCGAAGGAGGCTCGTGATGACGAAGCCGCTGATGACGAAGAACACGTCGACACCGATATAGCCGCCCTCGAAGCCCGGCACGCTCGCGTGCGCGAGTATCACCAGAATGACGGCGATCGCCCGAAGACCCTGGATGTCCGGTCGAAACGTCTGATGCGCGCTTCGATCGCCCGTCACCGCGCTCGTCGCGAGGTGGTCGAGATTGGACTCGTCGAGAACGGACACGCCGTTGACGCTACATCGGCGCTTCGTGAATCGGGCGTGGCCAGTGCCGTACAGTGCCGCAACCCGTAGATTGGACCAATCACCAACGACACCCCCATAAAGAAATCGTCGAGCCCGGTAAAGCGCATCGCGGCGATAGTCATCACCGGCCTCGCCTTCTACGTGGCGCTCCCAGCTTTCGTGAAGGTCCTCTCGGCGTGGCCGAAACTTTTCCATCTGAGCTTCACGTGGCTCGCGTTGATGTTGGTCGCCGAGATCGTGAGCTTCGCGTGCGCGATGACCCTGTTGCGATTGTTACTCCGAACGAAACATTGGTTCACCGTGGTCGCGGCGCTGCTCGTCGGTAACGCCGTGACGAATGTCCTACCGGCCGGGGACGTCGCCGGCGCCGGCGTGCAGTATCAGATGCTCGCGATGGGCGGCATCAACGCCGACTCGGCCGCCGGTGGACTCGCGGCGGCGTCGATCATCGGACTCGCCGGACTGTTCTTGTTGCCCGTGTGCGTGCTGCCCGCGATCCTCGGCGGTCTCCCGGTGAGTCCCGGTCTCGAACACGCGGCCTACCTCGGTATCGCTGGCTTCGTTCTCATCGTCGCCTTCGGGGCCGTCCTGCTCACGACCAACGGTCTCCTCACGTGGCTGGCTCGAGTCACCCAGCGAACCCTGAACTCGATACCGAAACGAAAGACCACGACGAAGGACCTGCCCGAGCGCCTCATCGCTGAGCGCAATCTGGTGCGGACGAACCTGGGGCGTCGGTGGCGCGAGGCCGTGTTGCTCATCGGCGGGCGCATCGGCTTCGACTACTTTGCACTGCTGTGCGCCCTGCGCGCGACCGGTGCGAGTCCCAACGCGCCCCTCGTGTTGTTGGCCTACGCCGCCACGGCCGTCATCGCCCTCGTGCCCCTGACGCCCGGCGGCCTCGGCATCGTCGAAGCGAGTCTGAGTGGGCTGCTCGTCTTGGCCGGCGTCGGTAGCGCCAGTGCCATCATCGCGACCCTCGCCTATCGCCTCGTCACGTACTGGCTACCGATCGTGGCTGGCGGCGGCGTCTACGTCGCGTTTCGACGCCGCTACGGGCCGGTCAAGTTCGGAGCCGCCCGGCCCGCTTCGTAAGCGAGCGCGACGCCGAAGTTATTTCTTGTCGTCGAGCAGGTTGACCATGTCGTTGGCGTGCTCTTCTTCGACGGCCAAGATCTCTTCGAGCATGCGACGCGTGGTGGGATCGCCGTCGCCGAGCCAGGCGATGATCTCGGTGTACGAGCTGATGGCGATCCGCTCGGCGATGAGATTCTCTTTGATCATCTCGGTGAGGCTGGCCGCCGTCTTGTACTCCGAATGCGCCCGGGCGCTGAAGGTGTCGGGATTGAAATCGGGCTCTCCACCGAGTTGTCCGATTCGAGCGGCGAGCAGTTCGGCGTGACCCTGCTCTTCTCTCGAGTGCGCGAGGAACTCGGCGGCGACCGCCTCGGAGTCCAGTCCGTGCGCGGCGAAAGAGTGTTGCTGGTAGCGAAGCACGCAGATGAGTTCGGTCGCGAGTGCTTGGTTGAGAACATCGAGGACC
This sequence comes from uncultured Acidimicrobiaceae bacterium, assembly GCA_937881055.1. Lineage (GTDB taxonomy): Bacteria > Actinomycetota > Acidimicrobiia > Acidimicrobiales > RAAP-2 > RAAP-2. Next base: position 9,894 of record CALGFJ010000313.1, read on the forward strand.
TTCGGCAGGTCGGCGCCGTAGGCGTCGGTGATCGAGCCCTTTCGAAGGTTCTTTCGGGCGTTCTCACGAAGTGTCTTGACGTCAGTCAGGAAATTGGCCATTGTCTCGCCGTCCTCTCGATTCTCGGAATGAAAATCATTTCTGGCGCCACTCTAACGACTGGCCCGGCCGCTCCACGCGACGAAAATCGGCGCGTAACTATCGAGGGTCCTCTTCGGACGCCAATGGCGCAGTTGCGAGTGTCGAATGCCCACGTCAACCCGCCGCGTGCGAACGGTTCTCCCCCACCGCAGATTTCCTGAGTTCTGTGCATTCCTCATCGCGTCAGCACCGCCGCCCTGTGCTCGCCCCACGAAACATGGGTACTCGAGATCACTAAGTCAACCGCGCCGGCGAACACGAAATCACGTCGCCCGTCAAAAACCTTGGTGCACCATTCTTTCCACCTGATCGCTGACGCACGTCCATGAATCGGTTGGACGATTGTTCAACGACTCTCCATGACTTCAAAGGTTGGCCCACGCATTCGGCGTGGCCCGACGCCCTGCCCTTCGGCGGACTCGTACCCTAGGCCGTTTCGGACCAAGGGTCGTGGGTCCGTCATTTGGGACCTTAGACGCTTCACGTATCAACCAGACAAGAAATAATCCCCGGTCGCGGCGTCCGATCACACCGACCGGGGATCAGGGGGAATGCGTCGTTTAGTAGTAGTGCTTTCGTCCACCCACGGCGTGGCCCAAGGTTCCCAGA
>CALGFJ010000314.1 GCA_937881055.1 uncultured Acidimicrobiaceae bacterium
CCCAACAACGACACGCTCGTGTTCATCGTCGACCTCGTAAAGTTGACCAAATGAGCGACCACATCCCCAACCCCGACGGCACGAGTGAGAAGCGACAGAAGTTCAGCTCGGCCCCGCCGATGATCATCGACACCGCGAAGAACTACAGCGCCACGATGGTGACCTCCAAGGGAACACTGGAGATAGTCCTGGACGCGCTGGCGGCTCCCACGACGGTGAATAGTTTCGTGTACCTCGCGCGCTGGCACTACTACGACGGCATCGTCTTTCACCGGATCATCCCCGGCTTCGTGCTCCAGGGCGGTGACCCGACGGGCACCGGCGCCGGTGGTCCGGGCTACCGGTTCGACGACGAGTTACCCAAGCCCGGTCGCTACGAACTCGGCTCGCTCGCCATGGCCAACGCCGGTCCCAACACGAACGGTTCGCAGTTCTTCGTGATCTCCGGTCCGGACGGCATCCGCCTGCCGCCCCTCTACGCGCACTTCGGCAAGGTCGTGAAGGGCCTCGACGTGGTCGAGACCATCAACGCCATCGGGACGTCGTCGGGCAAGCCCAAGGAGAACGTCGTCATCGAATCGGTGACGATCACCGAGTCCTAAGACTCGACCACGTCGTGACCGCGCGTCACGACGACGTCACCGGCGACGACCCGCCATTCATCGCCGTCGTGGTGCGCGATGCCCGTCGCCGCGATCACGATGAGCGCCACCTCGCTCCCCAACAGCGAGCGCGTTCGCGACATCTGGTCGTCACTCGACGGCAGACTCAACGCGCCGCCGCGTCGAAAGCCGAGGCCCGTCGTCGGAGCGCCACCGCGAGGGTCGATCATCACGTCGCCGAGGACCGACGCGACCGCACCGATCGCGACGAGTGTCGCCGCGTCGTTGATCGCGTCGCCGAAGGCGTTCGCGCGCCACACCGAGCGCGCGTGCAGCGCCGACCCGTCACACAGCACGACCAGGTCGGCGTTCACGAGACGTTCAATGCACTGCGGGTCCTCGGCCGCCGCGCGGTCACTCACCATCAGCGCCTCCACGCGAACGTCGTACTCGTCGAACGGAACGCTCGTCAGGAGCGCCGCCTCGGTGACGCCGATGAACGCGGCCGCCGTCGGGACGATGACGACGTCCGCGTGCTCACGAAGGGCGAGCGGCCCGTCGCGAAGCAGTGTTCGCAACGCGTCGAGCGATCCGACCGCGTACGTCGAGGTGCCCATACGTCGAGTCTCGCATCCGGAGCGAATCGAAGTGCCAACTAACCTCTCTCCATGGGCTTCCAAAAAATTGGCGTACTCGGATCGGGAATCATGGGCGGTGGCATCGCCGAAGTCGCGGCCGCCACTGGCGCCACGGTGATCGCGCGCTCGCGCAGTCATGCCACCGCCGACGCCATGCTGGCGACCATCGAGAAGTCCCTCGCCAAACAGGTCGACAAGGGGAAGCGGACACCTGAGGACGCGGACGACATCATCGCGCGAGTCTCGGCGACGACCCACATGGGCGACCTGGCCGACTGTGACTTCATCATCGAATCCGTGATCGAAGACCTCGACGTGAAGCGAGGTGTCTTTCGTGAGTTGAACGATGTGGTGAAGCCCCACGCCATTATCGCGACCAACACGTCGACGCTCTCCGTGATCGAGTTGGCCATGGAGACGTCGCACCCGGACCGAGTCTGCGGCCTGCATTTCTTCAACCCCGCACCGGCGATGTCACTGGTCGAGGTCGTGCGACCGATCTGTGCCAGCGACGAAACGATGGAGCGCGTCACCGAGTTCGTGCTCGCGTGCGGCAAGGAACCCGTCAACGTGAAAGACCAGGCCGGCTTCGTCGTCAACGCGCTGCTCTTCCCCTACCTCAACAACGCCATTCGACTCCTCGAGCAAGGCGTGGCGACCAAGGAGGGAATCGACATCGCGATGAAGGGCGGCTGCGGATTCCCGATGGGGCCGTTCGCGTTGTTGGACCTCGTCGGACTCGACACGTCGCTCGCGATCCTGGACGCGCTCTTCGCCGAATTCGCCGAACCGAACTTCTCGCCTCGACCACTGCTGCGACGGATGGTGAGCGCCGGTCAACTCGGACGAAAATCCGGTTCCGGCTTCTACGACTACCGTCACTAGAGAATCGAAAAGGGAGAGATGGCGGAACGTTCCAAGCCGTGGGTGATGCGGACCTACTCGGGTCATTCGAGTGCCGTCGCGTCCAATGAGCTCTACCGCTCGAATCTCGCTAAGGGTCAAACCGGTCTCTCGATCGCCTTCGACCTGCCGACCCAAACGGGTTATGACCCGGACGATCCCGCCGCCGCCGGTGAAGTCGGCAAGGTCGGCGTACCGGTCGCGCACCTCGGTCATATGCGCCAACTCTTCGAAGGTCTTCCCCTGGCGGAGATGAACACGTCGATGACCATCAACGCGACGGCCGCGTGGCTCTGGGGCCTGTACTTGGCCCTCGCCCAAGAAGAAGGCGTCGATCTCAACACGTTGCAGGGAACGACCCAGAACGACATCGTGAAGGAGTACCTCTCGCGCGGCACGTACATCTTCGCGCCCGAGCCCTCGAAGCGTCTCATCGTCGACATGATCGCCTACGCGCACGTTCACGTCGGCAAGTGGAATCCGATCAACGTCTGCAGCTACCACCTCCAAGAGGCCGGCGCCACGCCGGTCCAAGAGATCGCCTACGCCCTGGCGACCGCGATCGACGTCTTGGACGCCGTGCGCGATTCGGGCAAGGTCCCACCGGCGCAGATGCCCCACGTCGTCGGACAGATCTCGTTCTTCGTGAACGCCGGCGTGCGCTTCATCGAAGAGATCGCCAAGATGCGAACCTTCACGGCGATGTGGGATGAGATCTGTCGCACCCGCTACGGCGTGCAAGACGCGTCACTACGACGCTTTCGCTACGGCGTGCAGGTCAACTCCCTCGGTCTCACCGAACAACAGCCCGAGAACAACGTGCAGCGCATCGTGCTCGAGATGCTCGGGGTCACCCTGTCGGCCGACGCACGAGCGCGCGCCCTGCAGTTGCCGGCGTGGAACGAAGCGCTCGGACTCCCGAGACCGGCCGACCAGCAGTGGAGCCTGCGCATGCAACAGGTGCTGGCCTTCGAGAGCGACCTCCTCGAGTACCCCGACATCTTCGCCGGCTCGTCGGTGATGGAGGCCAAGGTTCGCGAACTCACCGTGGGCGCGCAGAACGAACTCGATGACGTGCTCGCCCTCGGTGGGGCCTTTAGATCGATCGAGGAACTCAAGAGCCGGCTCGTGGCGAGCCAGTCCCAACGAGTGGCGCGCATCGAGTCGGGCGAACAGATCGTCGTCGGCGTCAACCGATTCACCGAGACCGCCGAGTCACCGCTCACGAGCGACAGCGCCATCGAGACGATCATGACCGTTGACCCCGCGGTCGAACGCCAACTGATTGACGACGTCATCGCGTGGCGCTCGTCGCGCGACAACGCCGCCGTGCTCGCGGCTCTCGGAGATCTCGCGCGCGTGGCAAAGAGCGACGACCCCGCGGACAACATCATGGTGCCGACGATCGCGCTCGCCCGGGCCGGTGGCACGACGGGCGAATGGGCCAACGCGTTACGCGAAGTCTTTGGCGTGTACCGCGCACCGACCGGCGTCCGCGCCGGAGTCGCCGAGCGCGGCGAAGCGTTCGCCGGGCTCGTCGAACGATCGAAGGCGGTGCAGTCGCGACGCGGTCGACCACCGAAGCTCCTCGTGGCCAAACCGGGACTCGACGGACATTCCAATGGCGCCGAACAGATCGCGGTCGCCGCTCGCGACGCGGGCTTCGAAGTCGTCTACCAGGGGATCCGGCTCTCGCCGGAAGAGATCGTGGCGGCCGCGCGCGACGAGGACGTCGACGTCATCGGCCTCTCCATCCTCTCCGGTTCACACCTGGCCCTCGCGGAGCGCATCGTCGAGGCGCTGCGCGCGGGTGACCTCGAGACCAAGGTCGTGGTCGGGGGCATCGTGCCGAGCGAGGACGCGCGGGCCCTGCTCGAGCTCGGCGTCGTCGCCGTCTACACGCCGAAGGACTTCTCGCTCGCCGCCATCATGAGCGACCTGTTGGGAATCGTCGAATCGCTCAGCTGAGACGGGGTCGGCGATTGGAGAAGGGCCCGTTATTGAACCAGCGTCCCGAGAATCGCCAGTTCGGCACTTGATCGACGACGACCGTGGCCCTCTCACTGATCAGAATCTCTTCGGCCGCCGCCACGAGAGCCGCCAACTCGTCGGGTGGTAGTTCGGGCCTCGGCGTCAGGCCGTAGTTCACAGGGGGACGTTCCCGTGCTTGCGCTTGGGCAACTCTTCTCGCTTGCCGCGCAGTAACTCGAGTGAACGACAGAGGATCTTCCGGGTCTCGGCCGGGTCGATGACGTCGTCGATGAAACCCCGCTCCGCGGCGATGTAGGGCGACACGTACTGCTGCTCGTACTCCTCGATCAACTGCTTGCGCATCGTCTGGGGGTCATCGGAGTTCGACAGGTCGCGACGGTGCACGATCTCGACGGCGCCGGCCGAACCCATCACCGCCAACTCGGCGGTCGGCCACGCGTAGGCGAGGTCCGCACCGATCGACTTGGAGTTCATGACGACGTACGCACCCCCGTAGGCCTTTCGAGTGACGACCGAGATCCGCGGCACCGTCGCCTCGCAGAACGCGTAGAGCAACTTGGCGCCGTGGCGGATGATGCCGCCGTACTCCTGGTCGGTGCCGGGCATGAACCCCGGCACGTCGACGAAGGTGACGATCGGGATGTTGAAGGCGTCGCACGTGCGCACGAAGCGCGCCGCCTTCTCACTCGAATCGATGTCGAGCACCCCGGCCAGCACGTTGGGTTGATTCGACACGATGCCGACGCTGTGGCCGTCGATACGCGCGAAGCCGCACGTGATCTGTTGGGCGTAGGTGGCGTGCACCTCCATGTAGTCGCCACCGTCGACGACCGACGTGATCACCTTCTTCATGTCGTAGGGCAGGTTGGGCGACGAGGGCAAGATGTCGCGCAGGTCCTCACAGATTCGGTTGGGGTCGTCACCGGTCAGGATGCGTGGCGCCTCTTCCATGTTGTTCGAGGGCATGAACGACAAGAGGTAGCGGACTTCATCCAGCACACTCTTCTCGTCGGGCATCACGAAGTTGGCGACACCGGACTTGGTCGCGTGCGTCAGCGCGCCACCGAGCTCTTCTAAGGTGACGTCTTCGCCGGTGACGGTCTTCACGACGTCGGGGCCGGTGATGAACATGTGGCTGGTGTCCTTCACCATGAAGATGAAGTCCGTCAGGGCCGGTGAGTAGACGCCGCCCCCGGCGCACGGGCCGAGGATGACCGAGACCTGGGGCACAACGCCCGAGGCGCGGGCGTTGCGAATGAAGATCCCGCCGTAGGCGTTGAGGGCGGCGACACCTTCTTGGATTCTGGCGCCGGCACCGTCGTTGAGTCCGATGATCGGCAGACCCATCGTCGTCGCCATGTCCATGATCTTGTGGATCTTCTCGCCGTGCGTCTCACCGACGGCTCCGCCGAAGACCGTGAAGTCCTGGGAGAAGACGCAGACCTTTCGTCCGTCGATCTTGCCGTAGCCGGTGATCACGCCGTCGGTGTAGGGACGCGACTCCTCGAGTCCCATGCCCGAGGCGACGTGCCGATTCAGCATGTCCAACTCTTGGAAGGTGTCTTCATCCAGCAGGTACTCGATGCGCTCGCGCGCGGTCATCTTGCCCTTGGCCTGGTGGCGCTCGATGGCCTTCTCGCCACCGGCCACGCGAGCCTCGGCCTTGCGAGCGTCGAGCTCGGCGAGGCCTTCCGCCATTGAATGCTCCATGAGGAGCAAGGCTACCCAAATCACGCCTCAGTCGTTCTGTGACGTCACTGGCGCGCAGCGAACACCGGGCCGTCGGTTTCACTCGCCCGCCTTACCGGCGAGTACGGCGACGCCCGACCAGAAATGAGCGCCAGTGAACCGTTGGCTCGGTCACGGTCACAACTCCCCAACAAGTGTCAACCCGGCACTGCATCTGGTGCAACAATCGACTTATGGCCGTGTTCTTCGCCGTGCTCGCCGCACTCGTCGTGGTGGTCGCCCTTTGGCGCGAGGCCGGGTCACGTCGTCGACGTCTCGTTGCCGAGGACCTCGTCGCGCGTCGCGACGTTGAACTGGCTCAGGTAATCGAATTCACCGACGAAGGTTTCCTCTCTTTCGACGCCTCGAGCGCGATCACGGCCTGGAGCGCGAATTCCGAACACCTGTTTGGGTGGAGCACCGCGGAGGTGATGGGCAAGAACCTGTCCGATACGCTGATTCCCGTCCTGCACCGCAAGGCGTACGAAATCGGATTGGCCAATTACGTGCCAGGGACCGATTCCGCCATCGTGGGCAAGCGGGTGCAGACGACTGGCCTTCACCGCGACGGACACGAGTTCCCGATCGAGATGATGATCTGGGCGCGCGAGGGCGGCGAATTCAGTGCGTTCGCGCGTGACGCGTCAATCGCCACGGATGGAAATGAACCCGCCGAAGGCGGTCGTGCGACCGTGTCGTTGACCGACCCCTTGACGAGTCTGGGTAATCGACTGTTACTGGAAAAGGACCTCGGGGTCTACGAGGGCCAAGTCGCGCGCTACGGACTGCGCAGTTGCATCGCGTTGATCGATATCGACGACCTCAAGGGATTCAACGACCGTTACGGGCGCGCCGTGGGTGACGAGGCCATTATCGCCATCGCCGATCGGCTCGCGAGCCGCTCTCGTTCCGGAGACTCCGTCTACCGCGTCGGCGGTGACGAGTTCATTTGCCTCTTGCCCGAACAGACATTGGAAACGGGCGCGATTGCCGTGAACCGCATGTGTCGCAGTATCGAGGAACTCGCGATTCCCCACGAGGGTTCGTC
>CALGFJ010000315.1 GCA_937881055.1 uncultured Acidimicrobiaceae bacterium
GGCCATTCAGGCGGGTGCGCGCGAAGCGACGCTGATCGAAGCGCCCATCGCGGCGGCGATCGGTATGGGCCTGCCGGTCCAGGACCCCGTGGGATCGGCCGTGACCGTCCTGGGCGCCGGAGCCTCGGAAGCCGCAGTGATCTCACTCGGCGGCATCGTCACCGGGAGCGCACGACGTCTCGGTGGCAACGACCTCGACGCGGCGATCGCGACGTCGTTGCGAGTTCAGCTCGGGGTCGTGGTCGCACCGTTGGTGGTGGAGAGCCTGAAGATCGCCCTCGCCTCAGCGCTCGGGCGCACGAAGGGTCGATCGGAAGTCGTGTTGGCACGAACGGTCGACCGTGGCGATCTGGTCGAGATCGACGTCGACGCCGATCTCGTGAACGCCGCCGTCCTCGAAGTCGTGACCACGACGGTACGAATGATTCAGGAGTGCCTCGGTGACGCCCCTCCGGATCTCTCCCAAGACGTGAGCGCCCGAGGACTGGTGCTGACCGGGGGTCACGCCCGCTTGAGTGATTTCGCCGAGCTCATCGCCACGAATACGGGCGTGGAGGTCACGGTCGCTGATGATCCCGACACGGTGGTGATTCAGGGTCTTCGGCTCTGCCTCGAGGAGATGTCCGCACTGCACGCGCTCTATCGAAACGCTGACCGTTAATCGTCGTCGCGACCGAGTTGGTTGACCGCCGCTCGGACCTGCCAGTCCCGGTCGGCGCTCGCGCGTTCGAGCGCCTCGTCGATGTCCGGCCCTTCAAAGTTCGCCAGCGCCACGATGGCGCGACGACGCACCGGCGGTTTGTCGTCGAGCGCGCCCAGGATTGCCGGACGCGCCCGGTCGTCGCCAATCGCACCCAGCGCGGCGATCGCCGACTCGCGACACCGCGCGTCCTCGTGACTCGTCGCGATCACGCACATCTTCTCGACGGAGCCCGCGTAGAGATGCTCTCCGAGTGCGAAGACGGCACCGTCGACCACCAGTGCGTCGTCGTCATCGAGGCAGTGCATGATCGCCGCGAAGACGTCGTCGTCGTCGATCTCCTCGTGGGCGATCTGATTCAGGGCCTCACGTCGGACCTCGACGTCGACATCGCCGATGGCTCGTAGCCAGTCGTCGGACGTGGCGAGGCGTTGGCGAACGACGCCGCGAAGCGCGAGGACGCGGTGTCGTGGCACCGCGCCGTGCAAATTATTGCGAAGGACGTTGACGTAATCGTCACCCATCGCGAAGCCGGCCCGCAACAGAGATTCCTCGGTGCTCTCCGCTAGCGTTGCGTCATCACTTTGCACGACCCCATCTCATCACCTACCAGGCCGCGTCGCGGCGCCATAGCGTTCTTCGTCTTCCTGGTTCTCTTGCTCGCGGCCATCATCATCCTCGCGAAGTGGCCTACGAATGAGTACGCGTTGACCCCGGGTAACGCCACGCCCGTCGCGCCGCTCGTGAAGATCAAGGGAGTTTCGAGCGAAAATCACCGCGGCAAGATCATGCTCACCGACGTTGACATCCAGCCGTTGAACGCCCTGCAATGGGTGTTCATGCATTTCCAGAGTCACGTGCAGTTCATCAGTTCCGATCAGCTCGTTGAACCAGGCGTACCGACGAATGAACTTGACGCGCAGGGTTATCTGGAGATGAGCGACTCGAAGCTGGCGGCTGAAGTCGCGGCCTTCGACGCGGTGGGATGGAAGACGCCCTCGACGCCGACCGGGGCGATCATCAATTCGGTGGTCGCGCCGTCGCCGGCCCAGAGCGCGGGAATGCACGTGGCCGACGAAATCGTAGGGGTGAACGGCGCGAAAGTCGACTCCCGGTGTTCGCTCATCACCGCGATGCATTCGATTCCAGCCGGAACGAAGGTCCATCTCTCCGTGGAACGCGCGAAAATCTCGGCGGACGGCGTCATCACGTACCGAAGCGCGTCGACGGAGACCCTCACGACCTCGAAGCCCCCCGCCGGAATCGGTTCGGCGGGCTGTTCGGGCGTGACGGGTGAGGGCACGTCGTACCTCGGTGTCGCGATCGAAGACGGGAACACCTACCGATTGCCGGCGCAGGTGAGCATCGACACGGCGAACATCGGAGGACCATCCGCGGGACTCGCGATGACGTTGACGTTGATCGACAAACTGAGTCGCCGCTCCATATCCGGGAACCAGCCGATCGCCGCCACGGGCACGATTGACGTCCACGGCAACGTCGGGGACGTGGGGGGCGTCGCCGAGAAGACGGTCGCGGTCCAGCGCGCTGGCGCGAAGTACTTCTTCGTTCCCGAAGTCGAGGTGGCCACCGCCAAGGCGGCCGCCGGACCAGGTCTCAAGATCATCGGCGTGACGACCCTCGCCCAGGCGTTGCGTGACCTGCGCGCGCTCGGGGGAGCGACCCCCAAACCCCTTACGACGCCTCGTTAAGCCATTTTTTACAAGTCCGACGCCGTAGTCTGGAAGGAATGGACGAACGCCGAATTCCCTCGACCGCGCGCCAATCGTCAGCCGAGATTGCCCGAATGAATTTCACGACCGTGCGAAAGGGCGGGTACGACCCCAACGAGGTCCGGATTCAACTGGAGTCGGTCGCGCGCGAGATGGGTCACCTCGAAGCGCGGATTCGAGAGCTGCAAGATCAATTGAGCGAGGCCCAGCGCCGAGCCGCCAATCCAACGTTCGACGAGGCCACGTTGGCGGGCGCGCTCGGCGCCCAGAGCGCCGCCATCTTGCGTTCGGCCCACGAAGAGGCCGGTCGAGTGACGGCCGAAGCCCAAGAACGAAGTGCCCAGGTCTTCACCGAGAGCCAACAACGTAGTTCCGCTCACCTGATCGAAGCCCAGGAGCGTGCCGCGGCGCTGGTCTCTGAAGCCGAAAGCACGGCTGCCCAGATCGACCATGACGCCCGACTGGCCGCGGAACGACTCGTCGAGTCGGCGAAGGTGAACGGGGAGGCCCTCGTGGAAGGCGCCCGCGAGCAGGGCCGCGCCATCGTCGAACAGTCCTACGAGGCTCGCAAGGCGGTCCTCAACGACCTCGCCGTGAATCGCAAGGCGCTCCAGATCCAGATCGAGCAACTGCGCGCGGCGCGCGACTTGCTCGCGACGTTCGTGGCCTCGGTCCAAGACCAGGTCGAGGGCGTGCTCTCGGGCATCAACAACTCCGACGAGGTGGCGCGCAATGCGGCCCTCGAAGTCCTGCGACTCCGACCGAACGTGCCCGAACCGTCCGAAGAAGAGGTTCTGGCCGGCACGCCGCTGCGCCGGGTCGCCGAACCGCAACTGCAGGAAGCGACTGACCTGCCCTCCGAAGCGAGACCGCGCGCGCGAAAGGCAACCAAGGAAGTGACGACCGGCGTCGAGTCGGTGACCGAGGTCTCAATGTTGGATGACGACGGTTCCGGCACTGATGTCGTCAATGAGATATTCGCGCGACTGCGAAAGGCGACGTTGGAGGAGCGAGGTGCCGCACCCGTGCCGAAACGGGCCAACCCCGCGCCCGCCAAGGCGGTCACGGCGACCGGCGAACTGTTCGAACGGCGCGACGCCGCGCTCGCAGAGTCCCTCGCGGTCTTAACCCGCAAAGTGAAGCGAGCCCTTCAAGACGACCAAAACATCATGCTCGAGCGACTGCGCGACGTGAAGGCCATGATCACGACCGAGCTCGAAGACGAACACGAGCAACGCGCCCGTTACGCCGACGCGGCACTCGATGCCCTCTCCAACGCCGCCGCCGCCGGAGTGCAGTTCGCGAAGGATGAAGCCGGCGTCTCCGGAAACGCCGTTGATAAGGCGGCCCTGACGGACTGCGCGGCCGACTTAGCGGTCACGATCGTGCTGGCCTTGCGAAAGAGGATCCTCACCGACGGCAGCGGTGACGGCCCAGACCGCGCCAACGCCGCGTACAAGGAGTGGCGCGGGGCTCGAGTCGAACGCCTCTGTACCGACGCGGCGCGGCGGGCCCTTTCGATTGGTGTCGTCGCGGCGTCCCACGGCCGACACGTTCGATTCTTCGTCGCTCCCAGTGACGCGCCGTGTGACGCGTGCGCGATGGATGCGGCGTCGGGGGAACGGCCCGCCGGTACGAACTTCCCCAGTGGATCGGCCTTCCCGCCGCTGCACGCCGGATGCGCCTGCGCCGTTCTTCCCGTTTGAAAAACGACCTAGGCTCGCTACGTGCGTAGTCCGACTGATATCCCGCCACGTGCACGTCGACTTGGTCGGTTCTCTCGAAGATTCTGGCTCGGTCTCGCCTTCGTCATCGTCCTCATCGGCTTCCTGTCGCTGCGCAATCTGGCCGTGCTCTGGACTGACCAGATGTGGTTCTCCTCGGTCGGCCTCGGGAAGGTCTTCTCGACACTCCTGATGGTGAAGGTCGGGCTGGGATTGACCTTCGGCGCGATTTTCTTCTTCATCATGTGGGGCAATTTGCTCCTCACGGACCGCTTCGGTGCGCGCGACCTCTCCTTTGACCCCGAAGACGAGGTCGTTCGCC
>CALGFJ010000316.1 GCA_937881055.1 uncultured Acidimicrobiaceae bacterium
ACACGTCGACCGGTGTCGGAGGGGCCGGCCGGTTGTAGGCGCCGACGAGTGTCGCCTCCCCGTTGGTGAAGTTCACTTCGTCGTCAGTGAGCAGCGAGTCGAGGACTTGCGCGCTGGACTGGGCGGAGGGCGAACTCACGACCACGGTATCGAGGGGAATGAGCCAACTCAACGTGGCGACGTCGCGCGCCGCCAACTGTGCCGAATAGTCATCCGAGATAACGAGCCAGACACCGACTGGACGCGTCAGTCGGTCGTGGAGCGAACCCAGGGTGATGATCGGTTCGGCGTCGGACACGGACACGACGACGTGATGGGCGTTGGCGTAGCCCACGAGCGCGTCGAGGTCGTCGAAGCGGACGTCGAGTCGGACCAGCGCCATGGCCTAGGGCTGCAGGTCCTCTTTGGGCAACTTCTCGATGTTGACGTCACGAAAGGTGAGGACGCGCACCGACGGGACGAAGCGGGCCGTACGGTACATGTCCCAGACCCAGGCGTCGTTCAACGTCACTTCGAGCAGGGTGGGCGTTCCCGTCGAACGGACTTCGATAGCGACGTCGTTGGCGAGGTAGAAGCGGCGATCGGTCTCCACGGCGTAGTTGAACGTCCCGACGACCGCTTTGTACTCCTGGACGAGCGCGAGCTCCAGCGTCGACTCGTAGTCGTCGAGTTCCTCTTCGCCCACGCGCTACTGCGCGCGCTCGGTGACGCGCAGCTCCTTGATCTTGGCGGCTTTTCCACGCAGATCGCGCAGGTAGTACAGCTTGGCGCGACGCACGTCGCCATAGGATTCGACTTCGATCTTGGCGATGGTCGGCGCGTGCACGGGAAACGTACGCTCGACGCCCACACCGAAACTGATCTTTCGTACGGTGAAGGTTTCGTGAACGCCCGATCCCTGACGGCGAATGACGACGCCCTGGAAGATCTGGACGCGCTCGCGCGTACCCTCGACCACGCGGACGTGGACCTTCACGGTGTCGCCGGTACGGAACGAGGGGATGTCATCGCGAAGGGAGTCGCGGTCAATGAGGTCGGTCGGATTCATGGGAGCGGTCCCTTTCGGATCACTGAGGCTTTAGAAGTTTAGCCGTTTGGCGCGTTCGCATCCAACACTGGGAATTCCGCCAGTATCGCGTCGTCCTCGTCGCTCAAGCCGCCGCGCGCCGCGATCAGGTCGGGTCGGCGTTCAATAGTGCGGCGCAGCGCCTGCGCGCGTCGCCAGCGCGCGATCCGGGCGTGGTCGCCCGAACGAAGTATCTCGGGCACCGCGAGACCGCGCACCTCGGCCGGCTGGGTGTAGTGCGGGTATTCGAGCAGTCCGTCACTGAACGATTCGTCGAGGCTGCTCTCGTCGTTACCCAACGCCCCCGGGCGGAGGCGCACGACGGCTTCGATCACGCACAGCGCCGCGAGTTCCCCGCCCGCGAGCACGAAGTCCCCGAGGGAGAGCTCGTCGTCGACCACGAGGTCGAGCGCGCGCTGGTCGATGCCCTCGTAGCGACCGCAGAGGAGCGAGAATCCGTCGAGGGTCGCGAGATCTCGGGCGACCCCGTGCGTGAAGGTTCGCCCGGACGGCGTCAGCGCGATCAGCGGGCGCGCGATGTCGGGGTGCTCATCGATGGTGCGAAGGATCGGTTCGGCGCGCAGCACCATCCCCGCTCCCCCACCGAACGGTGTGTCGTCGACGCTGCGGTGCACGTCGTCAGTGCCGTCGCGCAGATCGTGCAAGTGGAGCTTCCACACGTCGCGCTCGAGAGCGCGTCCGAGGACCGACGTCGCCGAGTAGTCGGCGATGGCGTCGGGGAACAAGGTCAGCACGTCGACGCGCAGCGTCATTCGAAGAGTCCTTCGGGTGCGTCGACGTCGATTCGGACGTTCGCCTCGAGCGACGTCACGAACGTGAGGGGCACGAGCGCGCCGTTGTCGAGTACCAAGAGGTCACTCGCCGGATTGGCTTCGACGCCGACGACGACGCCGCGTCGGACGCCGTGTACGTCGTAGACCTCGGCGTCGTAGAGCTGGTCGATCCAGATGACGCTCTCATCATCGAGTCGCGGCGCCGACAGCACGACACCGCGTAGGTGTTCGGCCTTCTCGCGCGAATCGCATCCCTGGAAGGTCACGATGAATCGTTGCTGGTGCGCGATCGACGCCACGACGACCAACGGTCCGCGGTCACTCAGGAGTTCGCTGCCGGGCGCGAGTCGCTCCGTGCGGTCGCTCCAGAGGTCGACGAGGACCTGACCCTTGAGGCCCTGCGCTTTGATGATGCGCCCGACTTCGAGCGTGGGGCGCTCTTCGGCGCTCACGATTAGTCGACGATGTCGACGGAGGTCGTCACGCCATCGCGCGCGCCGGCGGCGCCGACGAGGGCGCGAATGGCCTGGGCCGTGCGGCCACGGCGACCGATGATCCGGCCCATGTCGTTGGCGCCGACACTGAGTGACAGCACGACCTTGCCCTGGCGCTCGCTGACGTCGACCGACACCGCACTGGCGTCTTCGGCGAGTGACGTGGCGATGAACTGCAAGACGGCGGTCGCGGTGGCCGCGTTCTCGACGCCGTCACTGCTCTCGTTGCCGTCGTCGTCTTCGTATCCGTCGTCAATCGTGTTGACGTCGCCGGCCACGTAGTCGTTGACGTCGCTCATTGGGCGGCCTTCGCGGCTTTGGCCGCCTCGAACAGGTCCAAGGCACCACTGGTCTTGAGCAACTTCGCGACGCGTTCAGTCGGCTGGGCGCCCTGTTGGAGCCAGCGAAGGACCTTCTCGTTGTCAATGAGGGTGACGGTCTCGGGCTCCGCGGCCGAAAGCCCGCGGGGCTGGTAGGTGCCGAGGATCTCGAGGAAGGCGCCGGAGCGCGCTCGGCGGCTCTCGGCCGCCACGACGCGATAGGTCGGCTGCTTCTTCTTACCCATGCGCACCAAACGAAGTTTCACTGCCACGACGAAATTCCCTTCAAACCTTTTGTCCCGGTCCACCGGAACTGGGCGAGATACCCGAGCGTCAAAGTTTAGCGTTGTTTGGGGGGTGTAACCCTCCCGCCTTTCTTCTTCTTGTTTTTGCCACCGCCGCGTACCGGCTGGCCGGCTTTCATTCCCGCGCCGAGCGCCTCGAAACCCGGGGGTAGCGCGTCACCGCGCTGCGCTTTGGCCGCCATGTTCGCCATTCGTCCCATGCCGGGCATCGACGGCATCGCGCCGCCACTCATCTGTCGCATCATCTTTCGCATGTCGTTGAACTGCTTCAGAAGTTGGTTGACCGCGCTGACGCTCGTACCCGAGCCGCGTGCGATGCGCGTTCGCCGAGAGCCGTCGATGATCACCGGTTCGCGGCGCTCGCGCTTGGTCATGGAGCGGATGATCGCCTCCACCTTGTTCAGCTCGCCCTCGTCGACGTTGTTGGCCGCACTGCGCATCTCTTTCGTCACCCCCGGCATCATCTTCATGATCCCGCCGAGCGAGCCCATCTTGCGAACCTGGTTCAGCTGCGCGAGGAAGTCATCGAGCGTGAAGGTCCCGCTCATCATCCGTCCGGCACTCTCGGCGACGACGTCGGCGTCCATCCGTTGCTCGGCCTGTTCGATCAACGAGAGGACGTCGCCCATGCCGAGGATCCGTGACGCCATCCGGTCCGGGTGGAAGAGCTCGAAGTCCTCCATTTTCTCGCCGGTGGAGGCGAAGACGACCGGTCGACCGACGACGCCGCGTGCCGAGAGCACGGCGCCGCCGCGCGCGTCGTAGTCGAGCTTGGTGACGATGATGCCCGAGAGCGCCAGCGTCTCGTGGAAGGCGCGCGCCGTGACCACGGCGTCTTGGCCGGTGACCGCGTCGATGACGAGGAAGGTGTAGTGCGGCGAGGTCGCCTTACTTATGGCGCGCACCTCGTCCATCAGCGCTTCGTCGATCGAGAGTCGACCGGCGGTGTCGATGATCACGACGTCGCGTCCGAGTCGAGTCGCTTCTTTGAGTCCGTGGCGCGCGACGTTAAGAGGACTCGAAGGCTCGGAGAAGACGTCGACGCCGACTTGGGAGCCGAGGACGCGCAGTTGCTCGACCGCCGCCGGTCTCTGGAGGTCGGCCGCGATCAAGTACGGCTGGCGACCCTGTTGCTTGAACCACGCGGCCAACTTCGCCGCCGTCGTCGTCTTACCGGCGCCTTGGAGGCCGGCGAGGAGGATGACGGTCGGGGGCTTCGAGGCGTAGGTGACCTTGAGGGCCGATCCCCCGAGCACCTCGATCAGTTGTTCGTGGACGGCCTTGATGACTTGTTGGCCGGGCGAGAGGCTCTGGCTGAGCGCATCGCCGCTGAGGCGCTCGCGCACGGCGTCGAGGAACGCGCGAACGACACCGAGTTCGACGTCGGCTTCCAAGAGAGCGCCACGGACTTCGGCCAGCGCCTCGTCCAGGTCGGCGTCGCTCAGGCGCCCGCGCGATCGCAGCGACGTGCCGAGTCGCTCGAAACGTTCGCTGAGGGCATCAAACATGTGATTCAGGCTAACGCTATATAGCGAGAAGTGAATCGACGAAGTCGCCGGGATTGAAGGCGATCAGGTCGTCGACGCCTTCGCCGATGCCCACGAACTTGACGGGAATCCCGAGATCGCGTTCGATCGCGACGACGATGCCGCCGCGCGCCGTGCCATCGAGTTTGGTGAGCACGATGGCCGTGACGTCGGCCGCGGCGAGGAACTCTCGCGCCTGGCTCAACGCGTTCTGTCCGGTCGTCGCGTCGAGCACCATGAAGGTCTCCACGACTTGACCGGGCTCGCGGTCGGCGACGCGTCGCACCTTGCTCAGTTCATCCAACAGGTTCGTGCTGTTCGAACGTCGACCGGCGGTGTCGGCGAGCACCATGTCGGCGCCGCGCGCCGCGGCGCGCCCGAGGGCGTCGTGCACGACCGATCCGGGGTCCGCGCCCTCGGCCGATCGCACGATGTCGGCCCCGGTCCTCGTCGCCCACTGTTCGAGTTGATCGGCCGCGGCCGCGCGAAACGTGTCACCGGCCGCCAATACGACGCTGCGGCCCTCGTCGATCTGACGCTTCGCCAGTTTGCCGATGGTGGTCGTCTTGCCGACGCCGTTCACCCCCACGAAGAGCCAGACCGGCACTCGACCGTTCTGCGCCGTGGTCGTCACCGAGCGATCCGCGGTCAATGAATCGAGCAGTGACGCGCGAACGGCATTCGCGACGCCATCGGGCGCGCCGTTAACGCGCAGGTTGTCGAGGATCATCGTCGTCGTCGCGACGCCGACGTCACTGCGCAACAGCACCTCTTCCACCACCTCGAACTGCTCGGCACTCAACGCGCCCACGCCCGAGAGCGAGCGCACTCGTTCGAAGACGCCGCGCGATGAACCGAGACGTTGCGCGAGGGTCGCGACGTCCAACGAGGGCCGCTCGGTCAACTCGGTGACGAGCACCGTCGGCATCGCCGCGCGTGGGGGCGACGCCGACGCGACTCGGCCACGGCGCCGGCGACGCGCGACCACGACAGTGATTCCCACGACGAGGACCACCGCGACGACGATGATGGCGACGATCACGCCGTTTCGACCTCACGAGAACGCTGCGCGCGTTGACTGATCACCTTCGATGAGGCACCCGGCCCCATCGTCACGCCGTAGAGGGCGTCGGCCGCTTCCATCGTTCGCTTCTGGTGCGTCACGATCAAGAGTTGCGCCTCGTCGCGGAACTCGTCCACGAGGCTGAGGAACCGTTGCAAGTTCACGTCGTCGAGCGCCGCTTCCACCTCGTCCATCATGTAGAACGGCGAGGGCCGCGAACGAAAGACGGCGAAGAGGAACGCGAGCGCCGCCATGGAGCGCTCGCCGCCGGAGAGCAACGAGAGACGCCGGACGTTGCGGCCCAACGGTCGCACTTCGATCTCCACGCCGGTGTTGAGGGGATCGTCGGGCTCGGTCAAGATGAGGCGGCCCTGTCCCCCGGGGAAGAGCATCGCGATCAGCGCGGAGAAGTGTTCGTTCACGTCGGCGACGGCGCTCGAGAACGTCTCCATGATCTCCTGGTCGAGGGCGCGAATCACCTCTTGGATCTCGCGACGCGCGTGACGTACGTCGCTCACTTGCGCGTCCAGGTCCTTGTAGCGCTCTTCGAGTGAGGACAGTTCGTCGAGCGCGAGCGGGTTGATCGGGCCGAGCGACGTGATCCGCGCTTCGAGCTCTCCCACGCGTGCCTCGAGCGTCACGCCCTCGGGCAGTTCGGGGTGGACCACGTCGCCGAGGTCGGCCGGTTCGATGCCGAGGTCGTGGCGGATGAGTTCATTGAGGTTCGCGATCTTCACGACAATCTCGGCCTGTTCGATCTCGCTTCGTCGCCCGGCGTCGCTCAGCTCCGCGAGTTTGGCCTCCGCCTCTTTGCGTTCACGCCGGACCTCTTCGAGCCGTTCGGCGCCGGCGCGCGTCGCCTCCAACTGTTCGCGGTAGGTCGAATCCATCGCCTCTTGGGCGACGCGAATCTCGTTGGCGCTGCGCTCGACCAGTCGCGACAAGCGCTCGAGGACCTGGAGGTCGAACTCCAACTTCTCGCGACGACCGGCCGCTTCGGCGCGCTCACTCGTTCGACCCTCCAGCCGCTGCTCGATCTCTGAGCGACGCTGTTCGAAGAGTCGACGCCGCTCGGAGAACTCCGCTTCGCGACGCGAGAGCGCCGTCGCCTCCTCGTTCACTCGATTCTTCAGGGACTCGAGTTCGCGGCGTGCGTCGGCGACGCGCGCGTCTCGTTCGCCCGAGACCGCGACGGCCTCTTCGAGGGCCGGGAGTTGCTCGCGCAAGACCAGCAACTCTTCGTCGTTCGTGACGATCTGTTCGACCAATTCGGCGAGGTCGTCGTTCAGTGACTCCTGGGCGTGCTGCAGCTGATCGATCACTTCACCGAGTCGGCGCTCCTCGCCCTGGAGTCGTTCGGACTCCGCGAGCGACTGGGCCTCGTGCGACGTCGCGCGGTTCAGCACTTGACGCGCCTCAACGGCCACCGTGTCGGCGACCTTGCGACGCTCGCGCACGGGCGCCACGGCGGCCGTCGCGTCTCGGGCGGCGGACTGCGATTCTTCGACCGCCGAGCGAGTGACGACGGCCCGGCCCGACGCGATGCGCCATCCCGATGAGGCGAATCGGTCACCGTCACGGGTCACGATGATCAGGTCGGGGTTGGCGAGCGCGACGTCCATGCCCGACTCCCAATCATTCGCGATGAAGGCGCGCGAGAAGAGGGCGTCCAGTACTCGGGTCACGTGCGCCGGCGCCTTGCGACGAGCGCGCACCAGTGGACGGAGCGCTTCGCAGCCCTCGGGCGTCGCGGGCGCGGCGATATCGCCTTCGGCGACGGGCAGGATCAGCCCCGCGCCATTTTCGCGTCGGAGGGCTTCGAGGGACGCGCGCGCCGAACGTCGTCCGTCGACGACCATGGCACCGACCGAGGCGCCGGCGGCCGATTCCACGGCGCGCTCCCAACCGCTGTCGATCTCGATGAGATCCAGGAACGCACCGAGGACGCCTTCGAGATCGCCGATGATGGCCCGACCCCCGGCCCCCGAGAGCTCATCGAGGGCCCGCGCCAGCGCCTCGGCGTGCGCCTCGGTCCGGGCGGCCCAGTCGGTCGCCTCGCGGAGCTCTTCGTCGCACGACGACCTCTCCACCTCGGCCTGATCGGCGGCGTGCTGGGCGTCCAGTCGTTCTTGTCGGGCCTTCTCCACGCTGGCGCGCGCCGTGACGAGTGCGTGTCGCACCACTTCGAGATCCGACGTGCTCTGGGTGACGCGCGCGCGAGAATCGCCGAGTCGGGTCGTGGCGCGACGTTCGCTCTCACGCAGCGACGTGAGAGAACGCTCCAAGAGCGCGACGCGCTGGCGCGCCGCGATGAGCGCGGCTTCGTCGCCCTCGCTCGACGCCGACCCCCACGTCGCGTCGAAGGTGACCTGGGCCGCGTCCAGTTCGTCCTGGGCCACGGCGACGGCTTCGTGCAGGGCGTTGAGGGCGAGGCTCTCGTCGTCGACGCTCTGCAGGTCGGCGGTGAGTTTCGCCGCGTCGGCTTCGAGGGTGGCGATGACGTTCTCGTCGGCGGACGCGATGAGCGCTTGGCGCAGTGAACGTTCGCGCTCCTCAATGATCGACGAGGTGCCGCGCGCTCGCTCGGCCAGTCCCTGCAACGTGCCGAGCGTGGACGCCAGCATCTCCTCGCGGCGACTCGCCATCTCGGCGGCGGCGCTGGACGCCTGCGCGTCGAGCGTCACGAGTTCGAGTCGCAGTTCGCGCTCGCGCGACGACGAGCCGACCAACTCGTTCTCGAGCGTCGTGCGTCGACTCTCGAAGCCGTGCAATCGAGTCGAGAAGAGCGCGCGGCGCGCGGCGCGGAGTTCGGATTCGACGTCGGAGTAGCTGCGCGCCGAGACCGCCTGTCGCTCCAGCGGTCGCATCTGGCGGCGAACTTCGCGCACGAGGTCACCGAGGCGTTCGATGTTCTCCTGGGTCGCGCCGAGACGTCGTTCGGCTCGTTCCTTGCGGCGGCGATGCTTCAAGACGCCGGCCGCCTCTTCGATCACCGCGCGACGATTGTCCGACGAGGAGTTGAGTATCGAGTCCAGCTGTCCCTGACCGACGATCATGTGCTGTTGGCGTCCGACGCCGGAGTCGCTCAGCAGCTCTTGCACGTCCAACAGTCGACAGGTCGTGCCGTTGATGGCGTATTCGGAGTCGCCACTGCGAAACAGCGTGCGCGAAATGGTGACCTCGGCGCCGTCGATGGGGAGCTTTCCCGAGGAGTTGTCCAGCGTGAGGGCGACTTCGGCGCGGCCGAGCGCCGGACGGTTCGCCGTGCCCATGAAGATGACGTCGTCCATCTTCGAGCTGCGCAGCGCCCTCGTGCTCTGAGCGCCCAACACCCAGGTCACGGCGTCGACGACGTTGGACTTGCCCGAGCCGTTGGGACCGACCACCGCAGTTACCCCAGTCTCGAATTCGAGCACGGTGTTGTCGGCGAAGGACTTGAAGCCCTTCATGGTCAATCGCTTAAGAAACACGGAACGACGCTAGCAACGTTCCAGAGGGAGTTCGTTGGTTACGACTGGCATTTCGGGCAGTAGAACGTACTGCGCCCTCGAACCGTTTCTCGCAGTATCGGTTGACGGCACTGGAAGCACGCCTGACCCTCTCGGTTGTAGACCTGATGGAACTGTTGGTAGGTGCCGGGCACGCCGTCGGGGTCGACGAACTGCTCGTCATCCAGCGTCGAGCCGCCGTGCTTGATCGCCTCGGTCAGGGTCTCAGATATCGCACGGTGCAACCGTCGGATCTCGATCGTCGAGAGCGACTCGGACTCGCGGTCGAAGCGCAGCCCGGCCGCGAAGAGGATCTCGTCGGCGTAGATGTTGCCGATGCCCGCGATGATGTCCTGGTCGGTCAGCACGACCTTGAGTGACGTCGAGCGGCTGCGCAGTATCGCGGCGAAGCGGTCCCAGCCGATCTGGTCCTCGAAGGGATCGATCCCGAGGTGCGCCAGTTCCGGCACCGTCTTTCGCAGGGCCAATCCGTCACCACCGATCGAGAGACGCGCGAACTTCGAGATCTCGACGGGCTGGCCCTCGGCCGGGGGCGTCGAGATGTAGAGCTCGCCGAAGGTCCTCGGGTCGACGTAGCGCAACTCGCCGCCCTGGACGAAGGTGAAGACGACGTGCGTGTGTTTGGGCTTGGGGTCCTTCGGGCCTTTCGCTCGTAGGAGCTGGCCGCTCATGCCCAGGTGGATGACGAGGTGCGTCCCGTTTTCGAGCGCGAAGACGAGGTTCTTTCCCAGCCGCTGAGCGCTGCGGATCGAGTGACCCTCGATCATCGCGCGAAAGTCCTTCGCCGTCTTGTGTCGACGCACGAGTCGTCCGTTCGTGACCGAGACGGACTTCACCTTCTTACCCACCAGGTCGCGCGCGAGCGAGGCCCGGACCGTCTCTACTTCCGGGAGCTCAGGCATCGCGCCGCCCCCAGGCGTCTTCGGCGGCGTTGGCTTCGGCGACCTTCTTGGAGCGTCCCTCGCCCGTTCCCACGGCCCGGTTGGCGATCCGCACGAGCGCCGAATACGTGGTGTCGTGGCTCGGGCCCGATGACGTGACGTCGTAGTCCGGCGTCCCGAGGCCGTTCGCCTCGGACCACTGGCGAAGCCGGGCCTTGGGACCGCTGTCGCCGGGGCGCGACTCCGCGTCGGCGACGGCGTCGCCGAGCGTCTCTTGGACGAAGGACTTGGCCGCGTCGTAACCGTTCTCCAGATAGACCGCGGCGACGACGGCCTCGAAGGCGTCGGCGAGCAGTGACGGGCGCTCCAGCCCGCGTTCTTTCACCACGCCGCGTCCGACGCGCATCGCGCTCGCCAAGTCCAGACGCGTCGCGGCGGCGGCGAGGGAAGATTCATTCACGACGCGAGAGCGCACCAGAGTTCCGGAGCCCTCATCAAGTTCCGGATACGCGGTGATAATCAAGTCGGCGACCGCGAGATCGACGACGGCGTCGCCGAGGAACTCGAGTCGCTCGTTGGACTCGCACTCGTGTTCCGAGGCGTAACTCGAATGGGTCAGGGCGACGCAGAGCAACTCGCTCGAGCGCGCGAGTCCCACTCGCTCGGCTAACGCATCAAGTGGCGACCGCAACAGGCTCACGTGCCTCGTTAGGTCACCTGCAGCTTGTCGGCGACGTAATTGACCGCGTCGCGGACGCTCAGGAGACCTTCGAGGTCCTCGTCGTCGATGTGAAAACCGGCGGAATATTTGGCCAGGGACTCTTCGAGCGCCTCGACCAGCTCGATCAGGGCGAGTGAGTCGGCGCCCAGGTCGGTGAACGCGACGTCCTCAGGGATCTCCTCGGGGCTCTTCTCGAGGATTTCGGCGAGTTGATCACGCACGATGCCCAAAATGGTGGCCCGATCCAATGTTGTTGGAGGTTCAGCGTCTGCCATTGTCCACTCCCTTGTTGTTGCTGTTCAAGTTTACCGAACGAACAGGGATGTGGTCCCGAATATTAGGCCTGAACAGGTCGGATAGTGAGACGGAGTTTCTCGACGACATTCGCCGCGTCCATCTCAGAGGCCACGCGAAGCGCGTTCTTGATGGCGGTCGCGTTGGAGGACCCGTGGGAGATCACGCAGATGCCGTCGACGCCGAGCAGCATCGCCCCGCCCTGGTTCTCCGGCGTCAACTCGGCCGCGAGGGGCAGCAGGTACTCGAATAACACGTCACCGGCGGCCTTCGTCTCGTCGTTCGTGGCGACCGCCGACAGGACCGTGGCGAAGATGAACTTCAACGCGCCCTCGAGTGTCTTGAGGGCCACGTTCCCGGTGAAGCCGTCGGTGACGACGACGTCGACGGGCGCGGGCACGAGGTCGCGGCCCTCGACGTTGCCGACGAAGTTGAGTCCTTCGAGGGCGGCCAAGAGTTGGTGGGTCTCTTTCACCAGCGGCGTTCCCTTGGTCGACTCCTCGCCGATCGAAAGCAGCCCGACGCGTGGGCTCTCGACGCCGTAGTGCGCGGTGACGAACGTGCTCGCCATGAGCGCGAACTGCACCAGCATCTCGGGCGTGCACTCAGAGTTCGCGCCGGCGTCCACGAGCACCATCGGCGTGTGACCGGGGTTCGGGATCGGCGTGGCGATGCACGGACGAATCACGCCCGGCAGTCGACCCATGCGCAGCAGAGCCGAGGCCATGGTCGCCCCAGTGTTGCCGGCCGACACCATCGCGCAGGCCTTCCCGTCGCGCACCAGTTCGGCGGCGCGCACGAGCGAGGAGTCCTTCTTCTTTCGCACGCTGGCGGCCGGGTCGTCGTCCATCGCGATGACCTCGCTGCAGGGAAACACTTCGAGTCCGAGGGTGTCGTCCAGGAGTTCCGGGACACCAACCAGGATGACGGAAAGCCCGAGTTCATCGACCGCGGCGCGGGCCCCGGCGATGATCTCCTTGGGAGCGAAGTCGCCACCCATCGCGTCCAGGGCGATGGGCAGGGGCAACTTAGTTGACCTCTACGGCAACACGGTTCTTGTACCAGCCACAGTTGGGGCACACGACGTGGGGCAGTTTGGAGGTCGCGCACTGCGGGCAGACGCTGCGCGCGGGTCGATCGAGGGTCCAGTTGGCCGCACGGCGGCTGCGGGTCTTCGCTTTGCTGGTCTTGCGCTTGGGGACGGCCATCGATCTTCTCTTTCAGTCGAACGGGGCTGCGCCCGTCACACTTCTTCGGATTCGCCGGTCTCTAGGTCCGTGAATCGGAGTCCGTCCAGTGTAGCCCAGCGCGAATCGATCGGCGCCTGACAGTCGCAACTCGCCTCGTTGCGGTCGATCCCGCAGAACGGGCAGAGTCCCTTGCAGTCCTCGCGACAGAGCGGCGCGAGCGGCAGGTCGAGGAAGATCGCGTCGTGCGCGAGCGGCGCCAAATCGATGAAGTCGTCCTCGATCAAATAGGTCTCCTCGTCGCCCGTCAGGCGATCGTGCACGAATCGCTCGTCCACGCTGACGCTCGAGACGCCCAACACCGGCGTCGAACAGCGTCGACAGACCCCGTGCCACGGCGCCTCGACCTGGCCCCGGGCGCGCAGTCCCCCGTTGAAGCTCTCCAGTCGCAACTGGAGCCGGACCGTGGCTTCGGGGAAGACGTCCGTTTCGGCCGGTCCGCGCTGGATGAACTCGTGGGGTTCGTCAAAGAGCGCCTCGAAGGCGACCTCGGCGCGCGAGGGCACGTCGCGCAACAGTCGCGCCACCGGGACGAGGTACGGCGAGGACACTGGCTAGAACGCGTCCTGGTCGAAGAATGACGTGGTGTCCTCGAGTCCGGTCGGCTCCTTGAAGTCCGGCGCGATGCCGCTCAACTGCTCGTCCGTCGCGACGTCTTCGATGAGCGACGTCGGCAGGCCCTGGGCACTCAGACGCTCGCGACCGGAGTGCGTCGTCTTCAAGAGTCGCTCGAGCACGATCTCGAAGCTGCCGAGCTTGCCGTCGATGAAGTCCTCGGACTGATTGATCATCTGGCGCGACTGGGCGTGGGCCTCGGCGACGATCTGTTGGGCCATCAAACGGCTCTGTCGCACGATCTCGGTCTTGTCGACCATCCGGGCGGCCTCGGCGCGGACCTGGTCCATCAGTTGCTGCGCCTTTTGCAACTCGGCCGCCATCAACTCCTCGCGGTCGCGAAGCGCCCAGCGCGCTTCGCGGATCTCTTCGGGCAGGCTGCGTACGGCTTGCTCTAGGAGTCCGAGCACGTCGTCGCGCGAGATCAGGGCCGAATTCGACAGGGGCATCTGTTTGGCGTTGGCGACCAACTCGATGAGGTCGCGCAGGTCGGACTCGATGTCGCGGCGCGCGTGGCGCCCCGGTGGCTCCTGGAACTCTTCGGGGTCGTCGTATCCGTCAAAGGACGTCATTGCCCACCTCCTGGAAACTTGCCGATCAGGCGTTTGGCGACCGCGGCGGGCACGAACTGCGAGACGTCGCCGCCGTAGCGCGCCACCTCGCGCAACAGGCGCGAGGCGATGAACGAGTGGTTCGAGCTGGAGGGGATGAAGAGGGTCTCGACGCCCGAGAGCGATCGGTTCATCTGGGCCATCTGCAGCTCGCTCTCGAAGTCCGAGACGGCCCGCAGGCCCTTCACGATCGCGGTCGCGTCGACGTCCTTCGCCACGTTGACGAGCAACGTCGAGATCGAGACGATCCGCACGTTCTTCACGTGCGCGAGACTTTCGGCGATCATGTCGCGGCGCTCGTCGAGATCGAAGAGCGCCTCGGACTTCTGGGGGTTGCGAATGGCGGCCACGACGATCTCGTCGAAGATGTGTGACGCGCGCTCGACGACCTCGAGGTGCCCGTTGTGGAAGGGATCAAAGGAGCCGGGGATGAGACCAACCGTCATAGTCCACCTTCGTCCGGTTCCAACATCGTTACGAGCGTAGTGCCGTAACGCTTGGTTTTGGTAACGATCCAGCCATCCAATGGCTCCATATGACGATCGTTCTCGACGATGACGCGTCGCGCGACCACGCCCCGTAACACGCTCGACAGGTCGAGCGGGCCGTAGGGCGGATCGGCGAGCACGAGGTCGAGGTCGTCCGGCGCTGACCACACCGGCAACGTGGCGCGCACGAAAACGGCCTCGGACTCGAAGCCGAGGGGCTCGAGGTTCTCCTTCACCGCCGCCAGACAGGCCGGGTCGCCGTCGACGAAGTAGACCTTGGCGGCACCGCGGGACATGGCCTCGATGCCCATGGCGCCCGATCCGCAGTAGAGGTCGGCGACGACGAGGTCGTAGAGTCCGCCGCGACTCTCGAGCATCGAGAAGATCGCTTCTCGTGCGTAATCGGTCGTCGGGCGCACCGTAGAAGGGAGTTTCGCCTTGAGCGGGCGCCCCCGAGCCGTCCCACCAATTACCCGCATTCTTCAAGGGTAGGTCGTGCAATCGTCGCTAATGGTCCATTTCGAAATCGTCAAATTACTGGCTATCTGAAGAAGTATTTGGCCGACCTTCGTATTGGGATATGGCACAAGAGGGTCCCCGCTATCGCACGTACCGCTATCGCCTTCACCCGACCAAACTTCAGCGCCTACCCCTTGAACAAGTATTCGGCTTCATCGTCGTCGATGAAGAGGCGCAGTTCGTCGACCATCTCGGGCTCGGCATCGAGGCCGTCTTGGCGCACCATCGCGGCCGCCACGCCCTGCGCCGCGATCAATAAGTCCTCGTCACGACGGAGCGACGCAAGGCGGAGGTCGCTGCGGCCCCGCTGGCGCGAACCCAACAGGGTTCCCTCACCGCGTAGATCGAGGTCGATCTCGGCGAGGGCGAAGCCGTCGTTCGAGTCCACGAGCGCCTGCAGGCGGATCGCGCCCTCGTCGGTCGGTGACGTGCCGAGCAGGTAGCAGTAACTCTGCACGTCGCTTCGTCCGACCCGGCCGCGTAGTTGGTGCAACTGCGCGAGACCGAAGCGCCACGCGTCCTCGATGACGATGACGCTCGCTTCGGGCACGTCGACACCGACCTCGATGACGACCGTCGCGACCAGCACGTCGAGCTCGCCGGCGCGGAACTGCGCCATCACCTCCTCCTTCTCCGGTCCCTTCATCTGACCGTGCAAGAGGCCGACGGCGAGTCCGCGCAACTCGGCGAGCGCGAGGCGTGTCCGTTCCTCGACCGCGCTCGTCGCTTCGACCCGTTCGGAGTCCTCGACGAGCGGACAGATCACGTAGGCGCGTCGCCCCAGCGCGACCTCGTCGCGCACCCGCTGCCAACAGGTGGCGACCTCCAGGTCACCGGTAGCCCACATCGTCAGAATCGGCAATCGCCCGACGGGCATCTCGTCGAGTACCGAGAGGTCCAGGTCGCCGAAGACGACCATCGCGGCCGTTCGAGGGATCGGCGTCGCCGTCATCACCAACAGATCCGGGTCGGCCGCCTCGTCCGAACGCTCGCGTCCCTTGTCGCGCAACGCCGCGCGCTGCTCGACACCGAAGCGGTGTTGCTCGTCGATCACGATGACGCCGAGCGCGCGAAAGCGCACTTCGTCACTCAATAACGCGTGCGTGCCGACCACGATGTCGACCGAACCGTCGCGCAGACCCTCGAGAACGCTCTGTCGGTCCTTCGCTCGCACCCGACCCGTGAGCAGTTGGATCGACAGCGGCCGTTCACCGCCCAAGACGGCGGGGTCCAATCTCGTCAGACCCTCGAGGTCCTTGCGCAGCGACGCGAGGTGTTGTTCGGCCAGGACTTCGGTCGGAGCCATCAACGCACCTTGTCGATTCCCGTCGATCGACGCCAACAATGCGGTCAATGCGACGACGGTCTTTCCCGATCCGACGTCGCCTTGTAAGAGACGATGCATCGGCAGCGGCGAGGCGAGGTCGGCGGCGATCTCGGTGAGTACGCGCCGTTGCGCGTTCGTGAGCGCGAAGTGGTGACCGACCAAGAAGCGACGAACGAGCGAGGACGTCGAATCGGCGAGTGCTCCGGGACCGACGTCGAGGTCCTCGACATTTATCGGGTGGCGGATGCCGGCTGAGGACGCCTCGAGGCGCCGACGTCGCAGCGCGAGCAGCAACTGCAGGCGCAAGAACTCGTCGAAGGCGAGTCGTCGACGAGCCGGCGCGGTCTCGCCCAGGTCGACGGGCAGGTGGATCCCCCAATACGACGCGGTGCGGTCGACGAGTCCGAGTTCTTCGCGCACGGTGTCGGGCACCGGATCGAGGAGCGGCCCGGCCCGGCGCAGGCTCTCGTCGATGAAGCCGCCGATCTCCCAACTGGTGAGTCCGGCCTTGCCCGACGCCGGATAGATCGGTACGACGCGACCGATGCGCGAGGCGTCTCGTTCGTCTCCCGAAGCGCCGATGATCACGTCCACCACGGGATTGGTCATCTGACGTTGCCCCTTGTAGTCAGTCACCTTGGCGAAGAACAGCGCCTGGACGCCGACCGGCAGCTGGCGTTCGCGCCACGCCTGGTTGAAGAAGACGACCTTGAAGGACCCGCTGTCATCGCTCACGCTCGCCTCGACCATGACGCGGCCGTTCTTCGTGCGACGTCCACTGATCTTGGTCACCTCGCCGAAGACGGCGGCCTCCTCGCCGACCGTGAGGTCCGAGAGGTCGACGCGCTTGGTGCGATCGATGTAGCGACGGGGATAGACGGTGAGGAGGTCAAAGACGTTCTCGATCCCCATCGACGCGAGCGCGGCGGTGCGCTTCTCGCCGATGTGGCGCAGTTGACTGACGGGTATTTCGCCTAACTGGCGTAGCCGGCGCGGCGCCGTCTCGCTCACTCGACGCCGAAGTAATAGGGGTAGAGCGGCTGGCCCCCGTGGTGGACTTCAACGGCGAGAGCCGGGTACTCGTCCGCGAGGAACTCGGTGATACGCCGAGTGTTCGCCGGCGAGGACCCTTCGCCTTCGATGATCGTGAGCAACTCGTGGTCCGGAGTGATCAGTTCGCTCAGCAGGTGGTTGCTGGCCCCGGCAATGGAGTGGTCGATCGAGCGCACGCCCTGGGAGGAAAGTCCGATCCAGTCGCCGACGTGCACCTCACCGAGGTCGGTCGTCGTGTCGCGCACGGCCTGGGTCACTTCGCCCGCCACGACGTTGCAGGCCGAGGCCGACATCGCGGTCGCGTTCTGCGCGGCCGTCGCGTCGGGGTCGTATTCGAGCAATGCCGCGAAGCCCTCGACGATCGAATTCGTCGGCACGACGGTCACCGTCTGGTCGACCAACGCGTTCACCTGTTCGGCGACCGGTCGAATGTTCTTGTTGTTCGGCAAGAGCACGACTTGGTCCGAACCGGTCGCCTCGACTGCCGCGACGAGGTCGGCGGTCGACGGGTTCATCGATTGACCGCCGGCCACGAGCACACGAACCCCGAGGGAGCGAAAGATGCGACCCACGCCGTCGCCGACCACGACCGCGACCACCGACGTCGCCGGCGCCGCGTCGGGCGCTTCGTCAATCTGTACGGCGCTCCCCTCGCGGACCCATCGCTCTTCGATGACCTGCTCCGAGAGGTCGGTCACGCGGATCTCGCGCGGTCGCCCGGCGTCGAGCGCGGCCTCGAGCGCGCCGCCGATGTCGTCGGTGTGGATGTGGCAGTTGTAGAGACCGTCGCCGCCGACGATGACGATCGAGTCACCGATGCCCGACCAGACTTCGCGAAAGCCATGCATCTTGTCATCCTCGGCATCGAGGAAGTACATGACCTCATAACGCAGGTCCGCGATCGTCGACTCGCGGGTCTCGGTCTCCTCGTGCACGTGCACGACGATGGAATCGGCCGAAGGCGCGATGGGCAGTGGATCGTGCGCGACGACGCTACAGAGCGCGTCGAAGAGCAACAACAGTCCCGTGCCCCCGGAGTCGACGACGCCGGCCTGTTTCAACACCGGGAGCTGCTCGGGCGTGAAGGCCAGCGCGTCCTTCGCGCGGTCGCGCGCCGAGCGAACGAGCTCGATCAACGTCTCGCAGTGGGCGCGCGCTCCCTCGGCGGCGGCGCGCGCGATCGAGAGCATCGTCCCTTCGACGATGCGAACGACGGCCTGGCGAGCCAGGACGTCCGCGTTCTCGAGCGACTCGGCCAAGAGATCGGCCGACACGTCGCCCTTGATGGGAAACTTCGCGACGAGGCCCCGCAGCATCTGGGAGAGGATGACGCCCGAGTTGCCGCGTGCGCCCATGAGCGACCCGTGGGCGATGGCCTTGCAGACCTCTTCCATCTCGGCGTCGTCGGCGAGCGGGCCCAATTCGGCCGCGACCGACTCGATCGTGAGCGTCATGTTGGTCCCGGTATCCCCGTCGGGCACCGGGTAGACGTTCAGGCGGTTGATGACCTCCTTATGGGAACGAAGGAGGTCGGAGTAAGTGGCAATCGTTGAGCGCAGTTCGCGCGCGGACAGCGTCAACGGAGTGCTCATTGCTGGAAATGCTACTGTGGTAGTTCGGTTTAGTCCGGTGGCGCCAAAGGGTGCCCGCGACCAAGGAGACGTTCATCATGGCATCAGTCTGCGAAATCTGCGGCAAGAAGCCGTCCTTCGGCATGAACGTCTCGCACTCGCACCGTCGCACCAAGCGTCGCTGGAACCCGAACATCCAGCGCGTGCGTGCGCTGGTCGGCGGCTCGCCCAAACGAATGAACGTCTGCACCGGCTGCATCCGCTCGGGCAAGGTCACCAAGCCCGCTCGTCGCATCGTCGAGGTCTGACCTAGAGCTGGTGCTGCCAGCCCCGTCGTTCGAACTGATCCCCGCGTAACGTCCTCGTCGCGTGGTCCGACACGACCACCCCGATGCGCAGTGGCGCGCGCAGTCCGCGGTCCAGGAAGACCAATCGCAGACGCGCCGCGTCGTCGGTGGCGATCAACAACTCGTAGTCCTCTCCCCCGCTGATCGCCTCCTCGAGCGTCGCGCCCTCGGCGACCGGCACGTCGTCCAACGCAAAGCCGACGCCCGACGCGTCGGCGAATCGGTGGAGATCGAGCCCGAGTCCGTCGCTGAGGTCCATCATCGCGTGCACCCGCGCCCCGCGCGCGGCCATCCCTTCGGCGAGTCGGGGCCACGGTCTGCGGTGCGCGACGACTAACTCATCGGAAAGCGACGCGCCGGCGCGGCGGCGGCGAAGCCCGGCCGCCGAGCGGCCGAGCGGCCCGGTGACGAGGAGTTCGTCACCGGCTTTGGCGCCACTGCGATAGATCGCGCCGCGACCGGGGCACTCACCGAAGACCGTCACCGCAACCGACACGTCGAGGCCCTGCGCGAGGTCGCCGCCGACGATCGGACAGTTCGTGACGATCGAGGCGTCGGCCATCCCGCGATGCAGCTCTTCTAAGTCCGTGCCGGGCGGCGCGGTCACCGCGACGACGCAAGCGCGAACACGAGCGCCCATGGCGGCCAGATCCGAGACCGCGGCGGCGACCGCTTTGAAGCCGAGGTCCTCTAATGGGAAGTATTCGGAATCGAGATGGACGCCGAGCACGGCGACATCGGTGCTGATCACGGCCTGTCCGACGAAGGGCGCGAGTACCGCGGCGTCGTCGCCGATGTGGCGTTCTCCCTCAGGAATATTGCGCTGCCCCACAATCTGGGCGATACGCTCAATGACGTCATCCTCGCGCCGGGGGTAAGCCCCTATGGGGACTGTTGGGTCAACCGGCGTGGGCATGGACCTGGTTCGCCAGGTGTATGTCGCATTGTTGCGATGTCGTTCGAGCGGAGGAACCCAACGTGTCGTACCCAACCCAACACCAGAAACTCATCTCGTGGGTGGAAGAAATAGCGCGGCTCACAACCCCCGATCGTATCCACTGGTGCGACGGTTCGGACCAGGAGTACGACGAACTGTGTCAACTCCTTGTCGACCAGGGAACGTTCATACGGCTCTCGGAGACGAAGCGACCCAATTGTTACTACGCGTCCTCGGACCCGAGCGACGTCGCGCGCGTCGAGGACCGTACGTTCATCTGCTCCAAGGACGAGCGCGACTCCGGTCCGACGAACAACTGGCGCGAACCGAGCGAGATGCGTGAGGTCCTCACCGACCTCTTCGAAGGTTCGATGAAGGGTCGCACGATGTACGTCGTGCCCTTCTCCATGGGGCCGCTCGGATCCGACATCAGCCACATCGGCGTCGAGGTGACCGACTCGGCCTACGTCGTGGTCAACATGAAGATCATGACGCGCATGGGCCGCGGCGCGCTCGAGGTCCTCGGCGAGGACGGCGAGTTCGTGCCGTGCCTGCACTCGGTCGGGATGCCGCTCGAGGAGGGCCAGGTCGACGTCAAGTGGCCGTGCAACGCGAACGACAAGTACATCGTCCACTTCCCGGAGACCCGCGAGATCATCTCCTACGGCTCGGGCTACGGCGGCAACGCCCTGTTGGGCAAGAAGTGCTTCGCGCTACGCATCGCGTCGGTGCTGGCGCGCGAGGACGGTTGGCTCGCCGAACACATGCTCATCTTGAAGCTCACGAACCCGGCCGGTGAGTCGCGCTACGTGACCGGCGCGTTCCCGAGCGCGTGCGGCAAGACCAATCTCGCGATGCTCGTTCCCACACTGCCGGGCTGGAAGGTCGAGACGGTCGGCGACGACATCTGCTGGATGAAGCCCGGACCCGACGGACGACTCCACGCCATCAACCCCGAGGCCGGGTTCTTCGGCGTCGCGCCCGGAACCAACATGCAGACCAATCCGAACGCGATGCTTTCGATCGAGGCCAACACCATATTTACCAACACGGCCCTCACCGCGGACGGCGACATCTGGTGGGAGGGCATGGGCGAACCACCCGTTGGGCTCATCGACTGGAAGGGCCAACTCTGGTCGAAGGACCTCGGCACGCCCGCGGCGCACCCCAACTCGCGCTTCACGTCGCCGGCGTCCCAGGACCCGGCGATCGCGCCGGAGTGGGAGGACCCGGCCGGCGTGCCGATCGACGCCATTCTCTTTGGCGGACGACGCGCCAGCGTCATCCCGCTGATCTTCCAGTCGCGCGACTGGGACCACGGCGTCTTTTTGGGGTCGATCCTCTCCTCGGAGACGACGGCCGCGGCGACCGGCACGGTCGGCAAGCTTCGACGCGACCCCTTCGCGATGCTCCCATTCTGCGGGTACAACATGGCCGACTACTTCGCGCACTGGCTGACGTTCGCCGAGCGCTTCGACGCGGACAAACTGCCGAAGATCTTCTACGTCAATTGGTTCCGCAAGGGTGCCGACGGTCGTTGGCTCTGGCCCGGGTACGGAGAGAACAGTCGCGTACTCGAATGGGTCTTCGAGCGAACGGCCGGACGCGGCGACGCCGTCGAGACGCCCATCGGCTTCGTGCCCACGGCGACGGCGCTCAACGTCGAGGGACTGGACGTTTCGGTCGCGGACATGGCCGAGCTATTGACGGTGCACGACGAAGAGTGGCGCCACGAGGTGCCGAGGATTCACGAGCACTTCGCGGAGTTCGGTGAACACTTACCGGCGAAGCTCCACGCCGAGGTCAAACGCCTCGAAGCCACACTCGGCATGGAGACCTTCGTTCGCTGACGCGATGGCGACGCCGTGCTAGACAATTCGGACGCTCGCACGCGTCACGACTGAGGAGGTCACGGTGATAACGGACCGTTTTCGCATCGACGATCAGGTAGCGATCATCACCGGCTCGGGTCGCGGCATCGGGGCCGCCAGCGCTATCGCTCTCGCCGAATGCGGCGCGCACGTCGTGATCGCCTCTCGAACTTCATCGGACCTCGACGAGGTCGCCCACGAGGTCGAGGCGCTCGATCGCCGCGCCGTGACGGTGCCGTGCGACCTCGCGGACTTAGAGAAGATCGCCGAACTCGCCGCGATTGCGAAGCGCGAGTTCGGTCGCGTCGACATCGTCGTCAACAACGTCGGGGGCGCGGTCCCGTTGCCGTTTCTTATGACGACACCGGAGTACATGGAAGAGGCCTTCCACTTCAACGTCGCGACGGCCCACGCGCTGAACCTCGCCGCGGTGCCGATCATGCTCGAGCGAGGCGGTGGCTCGATCGTCAACATCTCGTCGGTCATGGGCCGCGTCGCCGGCCGCGGCTACGCCGCCTACGGAACGGCGAAGGCCGCGATGGCGCACTACACGCGACTCAGTTCGAAGGACCTCGCGCCCAAGATTCGCGTGAACGCCATCGCCGCGGGCTCGATTGCGACGTCGGCCCTCGAGATCGTGATGACCTCGCCCGAACTGAAGCAGATGATGGAAGAGATGACCCTGCTCGGACGGATCGGCGACGTCGAGGAGATCGCGGCCGGCGTCGTCTTTCTCGCCTCGCCGGCCGGCGCCTACATCACCGGCAAGATCTTGGAGATCGACGGCGGCATCGACGTCCCCAACCTGGACTTCCAGCTCCCGGATCTTTGATCCTTCGGCGTCAGTCGACGGTCTCGGCGTCGGCGACGATGAGTCGCGGCCCCGAGGGCCAGTCGAAGTACCGCCAGGTCCAGTTGATCAAGACGCGTAGTCGATTGCGAAACCCCACCAGGTACCACAGGTGCAGGCCGAGCCACGCGAGCCACCCGAGACGGCCCTTCACGACCACGCCGTTCGGCAACTCGGCGACCGCGGCGTTGCGCCCGATCGTCGCCATGATGCCCTTGTCGTGATAGCGAAACGCTTGCGTCGCCTCACCGCGGACGACGTGCAGGATCTGCTCGGCGCAGTGACGACCGCTCTGGATGGCGACCGGCGCGAGCTGCGCGCAGAATTGTTTGTCGTCGAGGGGCACGGCCGCGGCGTCGCCCACGGCCCACACGTTCTCACTGTCGAGCAGACGCAAGTCCGATCGCACGCGAACCCGACCACCGGGACCGGACGTCGCCGTCAAGTCCTGGGGCAACGCGTCGCCGGCGCTCACCCCGGCCGCCCAGATGACGGCGGCGCACTCGATGCGTTCGCCGTCACTGAAGCGGATCGCGTGCTTGTCGATGCCGACGACCGATCGACCGAACTCGACTTCGACACCCGAGGATTCGAGTCGTCGCTTCGCGTAGACGCTGGCGCGCGTGGGAAACGCCGTCAAGAGGCGCGGGGCCATGTCGACCAAGAGGACTCGAATCCGCGCGGGGTCGAGGCGAAGACCGTCGCGGCGGATCGCGATCGCGATCAACTCCGACAGCGCTCCCGAGGTCTCGACGCCCGTCGGCCCTCCGCCGACGACCACGAACGTGAGGTCCGACGACGCGTCACCTTCACTGGCGACCTCGGCCTCTTCGAGGATCGAGAGCAGTCGATTTCGAAGTCGTCGTGCGTCGGCCAAGGTGTAGAGCGGCATCGCGAACTGCGAGGCGCCGGGGACGCCGAAGAACGCGGCCGCCGCGCCGGTCGCGATCACGAGGTGGTCGTAGGGAATCCCGGAACCGTCGGCGAGCGTGACGAGACCGCGCGATTGATCGACGCTGCGAACGCGGCCGTGACGAAATCCCACGTTCGCGGCGTGGCCGAAGATGGTGCGAATCGGAAAGGCCACGTCCGCCGGTTCCAAGCCGGCCGTCGCGACTTGATACAACAGCGGCACGAACGTATGAAAGTTGTGCTGATCGATGATCGTGACACGAACGTCCTGATCAGCGAGACCTTTGGCCGCCGCGACGCCCGCGAATCCCCCACCGATGATGACGACGTGGGGCAGCGTCGCGAGGTCCCGAGGCACGGAGTGTGGGGGGAACGCCATGTCGCCCCCAGCATAATGAGGGGCGGTAATTCCTCAGGCGTGCGCGAAGCGACGCCCGAGCCCGTAGACGAGTCCGGCGACGATCATGAGAACCGCGAGTAGGCCGTCGCCGACGGAGAATCGCAACGTGATCGCGACCGGTATCACGGCACCGACCACCCACAGCAACTGCTGGCGGACGGCGAAGCGCGCGAACGTGCGACCCTGGGCGCCCGGCGCCACGTTGCGCTGCGTGATGGCGTCGAAGGTCGGCTGCGCGACCGCCGCGCACAGACCCAGCCATCCGGCGAGGATGACCTGGGCGATGAGCGTCGGATGGAATGACGCGACGCCGGCGCCGAGTCCCGTCGCGAGCAGCGCGAGCGTCAACAACGTCGATTCCGGAACGGCGTTGCGAACCCGGGTGACCAACGCCAGTCCGACGAGTGCCCCGAGTGCGCTGAGGACCAGGGCGACCGCGAAGTAGCCGAGTCCGGCGTTCTCGCGACGAAGACCGAAGGCGAGCAGAAAGGTCGCGAAGCCGACCGTGAAGCGCATCAGGGCCGCGGCGCTGAGCCCCCAGACGACCTCGATGTCACCCATCGGATTGAGGGCGTTGCGATCGCGCTCGGACTGCGAGAGACCGGCGACTTCGTCGCGCACGATCTTCGAGGGTCGCTGGAGTCGAAGGCTCGCGACCGTTGCCGCGGCGTAGACGAACGAGGCCGTGACGAGCACGCTCGTCGCCCCGATGCCCTTCAAGATTCCCGCGCCAATCGATCCGACGACGAGTCCACTGAGCGTGCCGAGCAGCGTCAACTGCGCGTTGAATCCGGAATACCCCTTCTCCTGTTGGACCGCCGTGGACGGCCACCCCGCTCCGCCGACGTGATCCGAGTGCTCACGCAACTGGTCCGTTCGCGCCATCTCGGGGACCAGCGCACCCCGAGTGACGACGTAGAGCTTCGAGGAGATCAGGACCACGAAGGCCATCGGGAAGAGCCAGAGTGAGTTGAGGTGCTCGCTCATCATCCAGCAGAAGATCGCGCGCACGCTCGCCGAGAGCGCGACCAGGATGCGCCGCCCGTTCGCCGACTTGTCGATCAGTGGCCCGAGCAGCGGTGAGACGACCGCGAACGGCGCGATCGTCAACAAGAGGTAGGCGAGGACCCGCCCCTTGGCCTCGGTCGGTGACACGGAGAAGAAGAGCGAACCGGCGAGTGAGACCGTGACCAGGGTGTCGCCCGCCATCATGATGACGTGCACGAGCGCGAGACGGCCGAAGGCCGTACTTTGATCGAAAAGTTCCTGCGCGGAAGCCCACGCGAGGGAACCGAATCCCCGTCGTCGCACGAGTACGAGCGTAGGGGATGCGTGCTCCGTCATCGAAACGAACGCGACCGTGCTCTGCTAAACCGTCTCGGTGCGCTGGACCTTTCTCACGAACCTCCCGATCGCGCTCGGCGTCGCGTGGATCTGGACCCTCGTCGCCTTCGTCGCAGGTCGTCTGCGACACCGTCACGCGACGATCGACGTCTTCTGGGGAGCCGGTTTCCTCGTGATCTACCTGGAATGCTTTCGCATCGCGCACGCCGGTTACGCGCGCGTGGGAGCCCATTCGTCAGCGCCGTCGCTCGTCAATCGCCTTATCGTTTTGGGCTTCGTGGCCGCCTGGGGGCTGCGCCTCACGATCTACCTGGCGCGTCGTCAGCGCGGCGCGACAGAAGACCCGCGCTACGTGATGATCATGAAGGGCGCGCGCGCAGGACACGAGACGCTCTACGCGCTGCGCATGATCTACGGCCTCCAGGGTCTAGTGCTGTGGTTCGTCTCGATGCCGTTGCAATGGATCGCGTTCCACGAACGGGTCGACGGCCTCTTCTTTCCGGGGCTCGTCGTGGTCGCCATCGGCATCGTCTTCGAAGCGACCGGCGACGAACAGTTACGACGGTTCATCGCCGACCCCGCGAATCGCGGGACCACGATGAACCGCGGACTCTGGCGCTACACCCGACACCCGAACTACTTCGGTGACGCGGTGGTGTGGTGCGGTTTCTATCTCGTGGCGTGCTCGAGTGGGTGGGGCTGGCTCACGATCCTCTCCCCCGCCGCGATGATCTATCTGCTGACGTCACTCTCGGGAAAGCCGATGCTGGAGCGCTCGCTCACCACGACCCGTGCCGGGTACGACGACTACATCGCCACGACGAGTTCGTTCTTCCCGCGTCCGCCGCGATCGCGCTGACTCAGTTCGAGAAGCAGCCCTGTCGGTAGATGACGTGGGGCAGGATGCTCGCCTTGCAGTCGGTCAGGCGTGACACGAGCGACCAGCGCCCGCGAGTGACGCTGTAGGAGAGGACCTCGGTCACGCCGATCGCGTGCTCGCCGGTGCCGACGGTCGCCCACACGTAGGCCCACGCACCTTCGCACCCGTAGTTCTGGATCGACGAGAGATGAAGTTGACCACCGAACGCCTGGCCCAGTGTCGACGTCGTGCACGGCACCGGCGGAGCGGGCGACGCCGACTTCGACGTGGTGCGAAAACTCAATGCCCCCAGAGCGATGACCACGAGGACGGCGATGACGAGACGCCACATTTTCATTATTGAACTAAACCACAGATTCGCAGTTACGGATGGGCGACGATCACGCCGAGCAACGTCGCCATCGTGGCTTCCCACTCGGCGTTGTCGATCGGCGTCGTCGACACGTCGTCGAGCGTGCGCCCGACCAACAGCACCTGGATCAGTACGGCGATCGAATGGGCCGAGATGTCGCGATTGAGCCACTCACGACGCTGTCCGTTTTCGACGATTCCCTGCAACTCGACGGTGAGTCGCGACTGAGTCTCGCCGATGAGCTTTCGCAGGTCCGGTCGCATCATCGAGGCGGCGACGATGCGCGCGCGAAGGGCGCGACGGGCGCGACGCTCCTCGCTCGAGGCGAACGTCCCGATGAGAGCTTGCATCGCCACGAGATACTCGTCGAGCGTCTGGGACGCCTCGCTCACTCGGTGGAGCGTGGCGATATCCTCTTCGGCCAACTTGGTGAACATCTGGTGATACGCCGCGTCGATGACGCCCTCGCGTGATCCGAAGTGGTGGTAGACCGAGCCGTAGTTGACGCCCGTCGATTCACATATTTCCGGTATGCGAATGAGCGATTCGTCAGCCTTCATCAGTCGCTCACCGACCGCGTCGAGGACCGCCTGGATGACCGGAGCGGAGCGATTCTGTTTGGTCATCAAAACATATTACTTGGACAATTCGTACCTTTGACAATCTGTATAGCGCATAGGACCTGTTCACAGCACGATTGTTCAAATGTTGTGCAGAGCAAAACGTCGCTCCGTCGAATAAAGGCTTGTCCCGCGTAGAACCGCGGATCGGCGACCCGCCGATGATTAGGGCTGACAGTTCGGTGGGCAAGGCACGACGTGCACTGAGTGAAATACGGCGGTCAAGAAGAAGACGATGAAGATGATCCCGGCGAGACCCACCCACCCGAGCACGATGCCGGCGGTGGCCATCCCCGTGCCTCGTTGACCGGTGCGATCGATCTGTTTTCGGGCCTGGTATCCGAAGACGAGCGCGAGGATGGATCCGATGCCGTAGATCCACACGATGCCGAGGACCATCGAGGCGATGGCCATGCCGCTGTACTCCGCTGACGCTTTGACGATGAGGGCGGGCGCGCTGAAGGTGTTGACCCCGCAGATCCGACAGACGGCGGCGTCATCGGCATTGTTGTGACCATTCGTACACAGCATGTGGCTCCTTCATTGGGCGTGGCAGATCCGAATCTGATTCAGTTCCAGACCACCGGCAACTCAGCCATGCCCCGCAAGAACGGGTGTGGCTGATAGGTCGGTGTGAACCCTTCGGCGAGGCGAAGACCGGGGAGCCGCGTCGTGAGGACCTCCAACGCGATGCGGGCTTCGAGTCGTGCCAGCGGCGCGCCGATGCAGTGATGAATGCCGCGACCAAAGGCCAAATTTGGGGCGACGCGTCCGCGATCGAGCGAGAACGAGTTCGCGTCGGTGTAATACCGCTCGTCGCGATTCGCCGCGAGATAGACGAGGAAGAGCTTCTGACCGGCCGCGACGGACTGACCGAACAACTGGGTGTCGCGCGTCGCGATCCGCCACATCCCGTAGACCGACGGGTCGCAACGTAGCGCCTCTTCGAAGAACTGGGGCCCGAGGTTCGGGTCCGCCACGAGGGCGTTCCAGCGTTCGGGGACCGATAGGAGTCGCCAGAGCGCATTCGTCAACTCGTGCGCCAGGGTCTCGTGACCCGCGAGGAAGAGACCCGGGACGAGGGACAGCATCTCTCGATCGCTCATATTGAACTCGTCGCGACCCCGGGCGATGACGGTCAGAAGATCGTTGTGGGGACGGAGGTAACGCTCCTCCAAGAGTCGCGAGATCATCCGGTGCATCTCGAGAATGTTGTTGGCCTTCGTGAGTTGCTGTTCGAGCGGCACGCCCATGAGGAGCGCGATGGCGAGTTCCGGCCATTCCTTCACTCCCCGGCGCAGCGACGGCATCGCTTTCTTGGGGAAGCCGAGGAGTAACGCCACCACGCGCAGCGGCAACGGATAGGAGAACTGACTGAGCAAATCGGCGCTCGAAGCGCTCGCGAACCCGTCGACGAGCTCTTCGCACGCGTAGCGGATCATGGCCTCGTGCGACGCCACACTGCTGGTGGTGAAGGATGACTCCATGAGGCTACGCAACCTCTTGTGATCGGGCGGGTCGACGCCGATCAGCGTGCCCTCCAT
Organism: uncultured Acidimicrobiaceae bacterium; assembly: GCA_937881055.1. Lineage (GTDB taxonomy): Bacteria > Actinomycetota > Acidimicrobiia > Acidimicrobiales > RAAP-2 > RAAP-2. The sequence goes on from CALGFJ010000316.1 coordinate 28,462, forward strand.
CGGGATCTCGTCGCCGAAGAGTTCGATGACCTCGGGCGACAACAGTTCGGTGATGGAAAGGATGTCTTTCGAACAGAACAGTTCGGGGTCGCGCAGAACGGACACCACGTGGTCGTAACGCGTGACGATCCACGCACCGAGGATTGGACTGAAGAAGATGGTTCCCTCGTCGCGCGCGCGGGTCAACACCGCGTCGGGGTCGGTCATGAAGACCGTGTCGTAGGGATTGAAGGCCGATTCGAGGGGAACGCTCTCGTCGGTGGTTTGGACTGCCATCGTGCCGGGACCTACGTTCCTTCGTCAGTGGGACCGAGTGCTCGGCGCCAACGCGTCATTGAATTGACGACGCCGCCAATGTACCAACAACGGGTTTCCATTCAGCGGACTCTCGAATCCAGCGCGACGGCTTCCGGCGAATTCGTGACCGCTTCTACGCGCACTCGCGCCAGCAGAGCCTGAAGAAAATCACCGAAAGTCCCTCGATGCAGACGATCAGTGCAAAGATTGACGGTCGTGGTCCTCGAAAATGATTCGGCTACGAACTATTTTTGGTGTATGGATCCGAGTGTTCAGTACCTCATGGGCAATGACGTACCGGGGCCTGAAGGCGCCACGATTCATTCGATCGTGCCGATTTCACCCGTCGATATCGACGACGACAAGGTTGGCTTCACGCTCGACGTCTCGATGCGGCTCGATCGAGAGCAGTCCGAAGAAATCGCACAGGGTGGCGTCATCGTTCCGATTGTCGTCAACCCGTCCGAGGATCTCGCCGACTCCGCGTAGTACTAAGCACAATCCGGTCGATCAGTCGATCGACTGGGAGATCTCCCAAATGAAGCCGTCGGGATCCTTGAAATGTGCCGTTCGGCGCCCCCATTCGCGATTCACGGGATCAACGATGAAGGTGACGCCCAGCGACCGGAGGCGTTCGTAGGCGACATCGACATCCTCGACGAATATGTTGAACAGTCCTACCGGTCGCTGACTGCGAGGCGTGCCCAGGTCCTCGCCGACCAGCATGTCCGCGGCTGACGCAACGCTCACCAGAAGAAGCAGGTCGTCCCCCAATAAGACTCCGGCCGAGCTCTCGTCCTCGAAACCCAGCGAGAAGCCGAGTACGTCGACGTAGAAGTCCCTGGCGCGCACGACGTCCTCGACGAACAGAACCATTGGACCAAACTCGCCGTAGGCGTTACTCATGAAGCCCCCTTCGACCCATTTCGTCGCCGGTCAACGAAGCCGGGTCACACCCAAGTATCGCCGACTCTCTCGACGTGAATGACTACTGCGCCGTCCACCCACCGTCGATCGAGAGCGTCGCGCCAGTGATCGTCTCAGCCTCATCGCTACAGAGGAATACGGCCATCGCGCCAATCGACACCGGCGTCGTGAACTTCAACATTGGTTGCTTTTCGGCCAGCAGTTGCTCCATCTCGACGGCAATTTCTGTACCCGTCTGCTCCACTCGATCTCGTAACTGGCGCTCGACCAGAGGGGTAAGAACCCAGCCCGGGCATATCGCGTTCACGGTGACACCGTGATTGGCCAGTTCGAGAGCTGCGACCTTCGTGGCGCCCACCAGGCCGTGCTTGGCCGCGACGTACGCAACCTTGTTTGAGCTCGCCACGAGTCCGTGCGCGGAGGCGACATTGATGATGCGGCCCCATCCCTTCGCTTTCATCGCAGGAATCGCAGCCTTCATGGAATAGAAGGCGGCCGAGAGATTGAGAGCGATGATCGATTCCCATCGATCGTCGGGAAACTCCTCGATCGGTGCGACGAATTGGATGCCGGCGTTATTGACGAGTACGTCGACGCCGCCGAGGACGTCAATCGTCTTCTCGACGAGTCGGTTCACTTCGTCGGGTCGAGATAGATCGGCGCCGTCGAAGGCGACGCTCACGCCGTTTTCCTCGGCGAGTTGCGAACGCAGCCTTTCAATATCGTCGGCGTCGCCAAAGCCGTTCATCATGATCGATGCTCCGGCACCGGCGAGTGAGCGGGCGATCCCTAATCCGATGCCGCTCGTCGATCCCGTGACGAGCGCTACTTTCCCTTCGAGCATCATCCGTCATCTCCCTTTCTCAACCCTACGAACGCCGACCCGAGCGCACGCTCGTCAGCACTCACGAGTTCAGGACTTCTTGAACACCGACAAGAGCGTGGCCGCGGACGCCCGTTGGATCCGGCGGCGCACGACGAGTCCCGCGATTCCCCCCGGGGCGAAGAAGACGAAGAGCACGAATATGGCCCCGAGCAGGAATTGTGGCTCCGAAAGCGGCACTCGCAGCACGGCGGGCAGACGGGTGAACGAGGGTTCGGCGCCAACCTTGTCGAGGTACTGCTGAAGATAGACGTAGACCATGGCACCGATGACCGCACCCCAACGGGTACCGGCGCCGCCGAGGACCACCATGATGAGGATCGAAAGGGTCACGGTCGTCGATGCCACGACGCTCGGCACGGCCGTGCCGATCACCAGGATGTACACGATTCCTCCCCCGGTCGCGATGAGCGAGGAGACGACGAACGAGACCATCTTGAAGCGAAAGGGCCGGACCCCGAGCACATCGAGCCGGAGCTCGTTCTCGCGGACGGCGACGAAGACGTGTCCCGTGACCGACTCGGTGACCAGCCAGACGATCAGGTACGCGACCACAAGGAACGCGAGAGCAATCCAGTAGAGGTTGCGCGTGTTCGACACGGCCCCCGAGAGGAATGCGGGCAGTCGGTTGTAGGAGAGGGAAAGTCCGGTATCGCCCCCCGTCAGATTGTGTGGGTTGCTCTCCACTAAGAAGTAGAACGCCTGGGCGAACGCGAGGGTCACCATCGCGAACGCGATGCCGTGCACTCGCAGGGCGATCGCACCGAGCACGACCGCGAGAACCAGAGACACGCCGAACGTCAGCAACAACGACGGGAACAGCGGCCACTCCCAATGAGTCAGGGCGATGTCGAAGACGTAGGTTCCGACCGCGAAGTAGAGGACGGGGCCCAGCGACATGAGACCGGTGTAGCCGAACATCATGTCGTACCCAACAGCGATTCCCGCGAACATGAAGCACAGGGCCAGAACCTCGAGCGTTCCGGTGGAGTTCACGATGTCGAGCGTCCCCGGGAGCACCCAGGGCAGGTGGAGTCCGATGAAGGGCAGCACGATGAAGAGCCCGAGGCACGCCACTCCCACGAGTGGGCCCGATCGATAGAAGGGCCGTCTCACGCGACTCTCCCGAACAGGCCGCGGGGCCGCCACTCCAAGACCACGGCCAACAACAACACGGTCGAGAGATCGCCGATCTGGGCCCAGCCACTGTGACCACCTATATAGAAGGTCGTGTACTGCTGCAAGAGCCCGACCACGAGCGCCGCCACCGCCGAACCGCGGATCGAACCAAGTCCTCCGATGACGACCACGATGAAGGCAAAGATCAGGAGGCTATCGCCCTGATTCGGCGAGACGAGGTCGCCACTGAAGACAATGGTGTAGAGGATGCCCGCGAGTCCCGCCATGGCGCCACCAATGACGAAGACGAGCGTGAACGCGCGACCGACGTCGATCCCGAGAGCGCGCACCATTTCGCGGTTCTCCACGCCCGCGCGAATGATGATGCCGTACCTCGTGAGCGCCAGGAACAGCTCCAACCCGACCAAGACGATGACGCCGGCGCCGATGGCGAGGAAACTCGCGTTCGGTAAATAGAGCCCTCCGATGTGCGTGGGCTCGATCAGCCAGAGCGGCACCGGGATCTGTAGGGCGGTACTCCCGAAGCCGCCCATGAGAAGGCCGACGACCGCGAGGTCGAGTCCGATCGTGATAAGGATCTGACTGATTGGCTTGCCGTAGAGCGGTCGTATGAGGATCAGCTCGGTTACGCCGGCCGCCAGGGCGCCCATCAGAGTGGCGCCGACGATCGCCAAGATCACGAGTGTCGGCGCGCCGAACGATGACGGTAGACGCGTCGCGATCTCGAATCCCGCGTAGGCGCCCAGTGTCATGAAGAGGCCGTGGGCGAAGTTGAGAACGTCCATGAGTCCATAGATCAGAGAGAGTCCCGACGCCGCGAGGAAGTAGATGGCTCCGAGAGCCACGCCGCTGAACGTGAGGACGAGAAATATGTTCACGCGGCCCCCGCCACGCCCAGGAGTTGTCGCACGAGTGTCGGGTCGTCGAGGTCGGCGACTTCTCCGCGGTGCACGACCTCACCATGGTCGAGCACGACGATGCGCTGGGCGAGACGCCTGACGACGCTCAAGTTCTGCTCGACGAGCAGCACCGTCGAGTGTTGCGCCGCTCGTTCGAGCACGTTCGCGAATTCGCTCACGATCTTCGGGGCCAGACCCTTGGAGGGTTCGTCGATGAGCAGGAGGGGCCGATGGTTCAGCAGCGCCCTCGCAATCGAGAGCATCTGTTGCTGGCCGCCCGAGAGGGTGCCCGCTCGCTGGCGACCTCGCGTCTTCAACTCGGGAAAGAGTGAGAAGACCTCGTCGTACTTCGCACCGGTTCCACTATCAGCGAGACGGAGATTCTGCTCGACGGTCAATCCGGAAAAGACGTCACGGTCCTCTGGCACGTAGCCGATTCCCAAGCGAACGATGCGGTGCGTCGGCCAACCGACAACCTCGCTCTCGAGTACCTTGACTCCGCCGCTGCTCGCCACGAGGCCGAGGATCGCTCGAAGGGTCGTCGTCTTGCCGACGCCGTTTCGTCCGAGGAGGGCCGTCACTCCTCCCAACGGAACGCTGAAACTGACTCCTTGGAGTACGTGCGAGCCGGCGATGGTGACGTGCAGGTCCGTAATCTCGACGGCGTTGGTCACAACGGCTCTCCGAGGTACGCCGCCTGGACGCTTTCGTTGGCCATGACCTCATCGGGTTCACCGCACGCCAGTAGTCGTCCAAAATCGAGCACCGCAACCTTCTGGGCGAGTCCGACGACGACCGCCATGTGGTGCTCGACCATCAACACGGTCCGCCCCTCGGAGTGAAGTCGCCCGATGAGCGCCGTCAACATCGGTACGTCTTCAGTGTTCACGCCGGCCATGGGCTCATCGAGCAAGAGGACCCTCGCCTGGGCGGCCAGAAGAATCGCCAATTCCAGCTTGCGCTTGTCACCGTGACTGAGTGCTCCGGTGATCTGATGAGCATTGCTCGTGAGGCCCACCTCCTCAAGCGCCGACTCCGCGGCGACGGTCGCTTCATCGCCCGCACGAGGTCGTCGCCACAGCTTCATGTTCCCCCCGAGGCGCGCTTGCGCGGAGAGCCGTGCGTTCTCGAGCACACTCAGCGAGTTGAACAAACTTGAGGTTTGGAAGGTGCGACCAATGCCCAGTCGGGCGCGACTCGACAAACTCACTCTCGCCAGATTGCGTCCGAAAAGTTCTACGGTGCCTGACGTGGGCACGAGAAGACCGCTCATGAGATTGAGAAAGGTGGTCTTTCCCGCCCCGTTCGGCCCGATGATGCCGAGAAAACTCCCCTCTTCAATCTCGAGATTGACGTCGGAGAGAATGTCCGCTCCCCCCACCCGGAATCCCAGGTCCCTCACGTGGAGCGCGAAGGACCTGGGACCGGGACTGTCTGTCATTGGGGGAAACTTTAACTATTTGTTGAAGTGCGCCGTGACCGGTGGAGCCGTTGCCGTGGCACTGAGGGTTCGTAATACGACGGGCTTGAAGCCACCGCTAATAGTTGAAACCAAGCTCACCTGGTACATCGGCTGAAGCATGGCGTGGTCCGATACGCGAATGGTCTGCTCACCCTTCGGTGCGAGGAAACTCCATCCCGCGAGTCCACTGATCATCTTGTTCACGTTCGTCCCGTCGCCGGTTTGTATGGCGCGCACCAACATCTGGGCCCACACGAATCCATCCGGCGTGAAGAGGTCCGGCGGCTGCTGGTACTTCTGTTCCATCGCCTTGACGAGATAGGCGTTGGGCTTGTTGGTCGATCCGTTTGACACGTACAGCGACAGGTAGTTGAACGACGTGCCGATCGTGCCGTAGAACGGGTACGTCACAATGTTCGCGAGACCGGTGACGACGTGCGCAGTGGTGAGAGCGCCTTGTTGCTGGAGCGCCTGCATTAGCGGCGCACCGGTGGTACCGGCCCACGCGAGAAAGATGATGTCCGGCTTGTCCTGTTGCACCGTCAACGCCGTCGAAGTGAAGTCCGTCGTCGTGAGGGGAACGAGGAGGCTATCGACGGTATCGCCCAGACTCTTGAACGCGTTCGTCGCGTCGGTCACGTAGGACTGGCCGAAGGCGAAGTCTTGACCGAGCACGAGGATTGTCTTGCCGGTACCGAGGGCTTGAACGTAGGACTTCGCGGTCTGTACGTCCTGGTAGGTCTGGCGACCGGAACGGAACGTGTAGCGGTTGACGCCCGTGATTGCGTCGTCCGCGGCCGCGCCCGAGATGTAGAGAACTTTGTTCGCCGCGGCGAGGGGTGCGAGTTCGTCGGCGATGCTCGAGTCACCGGTACCGCCGATGATCTTGTAGCCGGCACCCACGTACGCCTTGAAGTCCGAAACGGCCGTCGTTGGATTGTCGGCGTCGTCGTCCCAGTTGATGTTGAGCTTCTGGCCGTTCACCTTGTCGGTGCCGTTCGTCGCGTACTTGAGACCAATGTTGAAGCCCTGGCGCCACTCCGTCTCGTAGGCGGAGTAGATGCCCGTCTGCTCCAAGATCATGCCCACCTTGATCGCGGGCTTGGCCTTCGAGGTGGCCGCGCCCGACAGCTGCGACGCACTAACGGTCACGCCGAGCGCCACCATGGCAATCGACATTGTGACCGCCGTCAATCGAAAGATTCTTTTCATTTCCCCCCTTGGAACGCGCCGCCCCCTTGAC
>CALGFJ010000317.1 GCA_937881055.1 uncultured Acidimicrobiaceae bacterium
GCGACCCAGCCGAAGTTGGCGGCGCCACCGGCGGTGAAGAATCCCATCAACATCGTGATCGAACCCATGAGGTAGAGCCAGTAGGAGAGCGCGTTGAGACGGGGGAAGGCCATGTCGGGCGCGCCGATCTGGATCGGCACGATGATGTTCGCCAGTCCTCCGAAGGCGAAGGGTCCGGCGAAGAGGTAGATCATCACCGAGCCGTGCATCGTGAACAGTTCGTTGTACTGGGCGAGTGAGACGATCGATCCATTCGGCGAGGCGAGTTGGGCGCGGATGATCTCGGCGAACAGTCCACCGATGACGAGCATGATGACCGACGTGACGGTGTAGGAGAGCCCGATGACCTTGTGATCGGTCGACGTCATCCACTTCAGGATCCCGGTCGGACCGTGGTGCTCGTCGTCCCCGTGGTGGTCCTCAGCGATCGCCAGTTCCGGCTTGATGAAGTCAGTCATTAGTTATCCCCGTGGCTCGAGGCCGGCTTCGTTGGGACCTGCGAGCTCGTTTGTTGCTTGGTCGACTTCGCCGCCGCGGCGAAGGCGGTGGGGTTCGCCGTTCTCGCCAGCCACGCGGTGTACTGCGACTGGGTCACGACGTCCACGTTAAAGAACATGATCGAATGGTAGAGACCGCAGAGTTGCGTGCACTGGCCGTGGAAGGTACCGGTCTTGACCGCTTCGATTGTGAACTGGTTCAGTACCCCCGGCAAGGCGTAGCGCGAGAAGTTGAAGGCCTCCACGTAGAAACCGTGGATGACGTCGGTCGACGTCAAGTTGATGTGGATGTTGGTATTGACCGGGATGACCATCGTCGGGTCCTGGGTCGTCTGACCGATCACGACGGTCTCGGTGCCGGGGTAGGTGAACTTCCAGCCCCACTGGAACGCGTTCACGTCGACGGTGACGTTGGTCTTCGGGTTAGCCACTTCCTTGTTCTCCACGACCAGCGTCGCGGCGAAGAGTCCGAAGACGACCAGGATCGGCACGACGGTGTAGAGAACCTCCGCGGGCAGGTGGTACTGCGCCTGACGGGGGATGTTGTCACCCCGGCGTCGGAAGCGGATGATCGCGTACACGAAGAGCACGGTCACGAATCCGCCGATGATGACGGCACCGAGGGAGAATCCCTGCCAGAGGTGGTACACCGAGCTCGATTCCGTGGTGGCACCTTTGTGCGCGCCAAAGGAGGGCACGGTGCACCCGGAGAGGGCGAGTGCCGCGAGTGGGAGTGCAACGAAGCGTCGCACGTGACGCCACCGTCGGGAGCGAACTGTTACACCCTGTGGGGGCAGGGTAGGTGATTCCACGTCACGACACTAGTCAAAAAACTCGTCGCGGCTTGCCGCAAACCGGGCGGAAGTCCGTTCGAGAAACGGAAATATCGGACTCCCAATTGGCTCGACGGCGGCGCCGAACTACTTGTCGGTGTCGGGGGCCTTGGTCTCGGCCGTCGGCGTCGGAATATCGGCCGAGGTGCTCGAGGCCTTGGACTCCTTCAGCCCCTTCTCGAACTCGGACTTGGCCGAACCGAGGTTCTTCGCCAACTTCGGAATGGCCGCGCCTCCGAAGACGAGGACCGCGACAACGATGACCACGATCAAGAGATCGGGCCCAAAAATTTCGCCTAAGAACACTGCCTTCTCCTTTGACGTGCTTGGTTCCAGAGTAGTGCGCCCCACCTCGCTTCGCGAAGGCACCCCATTTCAATTGATTATTCGATTCGGCAAGACTGTGCGGATGTCGAAACTGACCAAGAACACCGTTCGTGACTCGCTGAGCGTGGCGCTCACGGTCGGTGCCTACGGCGTGGCCTTCGGGGCGGCCAGCGTCGCGGCGGGCTTTTCCGTGCTCGAAAGCTGCCTCTTTTCCCTGCTCACCTTCACCGGCGCGAGCCAGTTCGCCGCCGTGGGGGTCGTGGCCTCGGGCGGCGCGGCCGCGAGCGCCATCGCCGCGGCGACGCTTCTGGGCACGCGAAACACCCTCTACGGCATCCAGATGGCGCCGTTGTTGCGGGTGAGGGGCGTGCGTCGAGTGCTCGCGGCCCACCTCACGATCGATGAGTCCACGGGCGTGGCGCTCTCCCAGGCCCCGCGCGGCGTCACGGCGATGCGCGAGGGCTTTTGGATCACGGGCACCGGTGTGTTCATCTTCTGGAACATCTTCACCTTGCTCGGCGCCCTCGGCGCCAAGGCCCTCGGCAATCCCGCGTCGTGGGGCCTCGACGCCGCGGTGCCCGCCGCGTTCCTCGGATTGCTGTGGCCGCGCTTGCAGACCAATTTCCTGCGCGGAGTGGCCGCGGCCTCGATGGTCTTCGCGATGCTCGTCACGCCCTGGCTGCCGGCGGGACTCCCGATCATCGCCACGACGGTCGTGGCCGTTGGATTCGGCTGGCGCGCGCGATGAGTTCGACCGCGATGTGGGCTGTGCTTGGCGCGACGAGCCTGCTGTGTTTCGGAATCAAGTTGCTCGGTCACGTGGTGCCCGAGCCGTGGTTGGCGAATCCTCGACTCCAGCGCGTCAACGCGTTGATCCCAATCTCGCTGCTCAGTGCCCTCGTCGTCGCTCAGGGCGTCATGGTGAAGACCCACGTGGTAATCGACCATCGCCTCGCCGGTCTCGCGGTCGCCCTCGCCGCGTTGTTCGCCAAGGCTCCGTTCCCCGTCGTCGTCGTGGCGGCGGCCGTGACTTCAGCGCTCGTCTATCACCTGCACTGAGTGAGCGAGTCCGAGGCGGACTACTTGCCCCGCCAACTGGGCTCGCGCTTCTCGGCGAAGGCGATCGCGCCCTCGAGCGCGTCGGCGCTGCGACCGATCAACCCGAAGGCCTCGCTGTTGAGGTTCCAGCACTCCTCTTCGGAGAGTTCGCGTGAGCGCTTCATGACGTCCTTCGAGGTGCGCACGGCGAGGGGCGCGTTCTTCGCGATGCGTTCGGCGAGCGCGATTGCCTGGTCGAGGACTTGGTCGCCGGGCACCACGCGATTCACGAGACCGAGTTCGTAGGCGCGAGCAGCGTCGATCGGATCGGCGGTGAGCGCCATCTCGTAGGCGACCGCGAGGGGGATGCGTTTCGGGAGACGAATGAGACCGCCGCCGCCGGCGATCAATCCTCTCGACGCTTCGGGAATGCCGAATTTCGCGTGGTCGGCGGCGACGACCATGTCACAACTGATCAAGATCTCGAAACCGCCTGCGAGCGCCGCGCCGTTCGCGGCGGCGATGAGGGGTTTGGGGAAGTCGCGTTGCGTGATGCCCCCGAAACCCTTGTCGGTGACCGGGAACTCACCGGCGGCGAAGGCCTTTAGGTCCATGCCCGCGGAGAAGGCCTTGTCGCCGGCGCCGGTCAAGATGACGACCCAGACGTCGTCATCGCTCTCGCACGCGTCGAGTGCGTCGCCGAGGGCGATGGCGGTCGCGCGGTTGATGGCGTTGCGCGCTTCGGGGCGATTAATGGTGAGAATCTCGACGTGTCCGCGTCGTTCGCGTAGTACTTCGTCAGCCATGGTGCTCCTTCGAACGGCCCCGAGGGGCAACGAGTCGAACGTTACCGGAGTTCGCTCGACGCGAGCGTGCGAAACTGAAGCGGTGGAGAGACGACCGCGGCGCTACGTCACCCTCGAGGGCTACGCCGTGGAAGGCGGTCTTGACGGACCGTATCAACCGTCCACGTGCTTTCGACCGACGATCGCCCTGGGCCGTCACGCGGGACCGGGTGACGCCGATGACCTGTGGCGCGACTACGAACAGGTGTTGGACCTGGTCCCCGCCATGGGATTTGGCGGTGTACGCCTCAACGTCGAATGGGCCCGCATCGAACCGCGTCGCGACGAGGTCGACGACGCGGCCCTCGAGCGCTACGTCGACGTCGCGCGCTACGCCCAGAACCTGGGCCTCGGCGTGACGGTCGTGATCGTCGACGCGGCGTGGCCGGCGTGGCTCGGTCTCGAGGCGTGGCTCTTGCCCTGGGTCGTGGCGCGCGTGGTCGCCCAGGCGACGCGAGTCGTGAGTTCGATATCGGCGGCGAGTGGAGTCGTCGTGTTCTCGAATCCGCAGGCGTTGGTTGACGGCTTCCTGGACTCCAGTGCTCCGCCGTGGCGACGAGGCGCGCGAGTCGACGCCGACCTGGCGCGCGCGCAGATCGAATCGATTGGCGCGACGCTCCGCGACGACCCGATCGTCGGTCCGAAGATCGTCGCTTCGACGACGAGTGTGTCCGTGGATCAGCCGCTGTCCCAGGTGAGGTCGGCGCTCGAGAGCGAGTGCGATGAGCTATACATTCGGTCGTTGGTACGGGGACACGGTCCGAGCGCGAGCGCTGGATTGTTGGTCAGGGGCAGCGACGGTTGGCGCGTTGCGGCCCCGTCAGAACTACTCGAAGTTCTCCGTTGAGTCGTCAACGCCGTCGCGCGGCTCTGCTTCATCCGGCTCGTCCTCGTTGGTCTCTCGACTCTTCTTCGCGAAGTGAAAGATAATGAAGAAGGCGATCATCGCGATCAGCACGCACAGTCCGACCCAGCTGGCGTATTTCTCGATCCGGGTGAGGGCGGTGCCGGCGAAGTAGCCGAGCAAGGTGAACGAGACGCCCCAGATGATGCCCCCGAGCGCGTTGGCGAAGAGGAAGCGTCGGTAGTTCATCCGGCTCATGCCCGCGAGACCGGGCATCACCGCTCTCAAGAACGCCGTGAAGCGCCCGATGAACACGTAGATCGGACCACGTCGTCGAAGGCCTTCGAGGGCGCGGTCCAACGCGCCACGTCGTCGCTTCAGTATCGGCAGTTTCATCAATGACTCGCCGTATCGATGCCCGACCGCGTAGCCGACCGAGTCTCCGGTGATGGCGGCCACGACGACCAGGGCCGCGACGACCCCGACGTTGACGTGGCCCTGTGAGGCCACGACGCCGGCGACGAGGACCGCGGTCTCACCGGGAAGGATGAAGCCGATGAAGAGGGCCGCCTCGCCGAAGACGAGCAACGTCACGAGGCCGTAGACCAGTGGGCCGGGTAGTCGATGTATCTCGCTCAACAGATACGAGACAATGGACGCGGCGAACATCTCTCCATTCTCGCTGATAACGATCCGATGAGGACTCGGTTTGCGTAGTTAATCCGACTTTGGCGCTATGGCACGATTGACGCATGCCCGCGGCCCTCCAGGCCTGTTCGACGCGCCCGCGGGGCGAAGTCGGCTACTACGCCGCGACTGACATCATCGTCTGTCCGTGCCACGGTTCGGAGTTCGCGGTGACGACCGGCGACGTCGTGAATGCACCGGCGCCGCACGGTCTCACGAAGCTCAAGATCGTCGAAGGGTCGAACGGTAACCTCTACTTGCAATGAGTGGAGACCGCCGTCGTGTGCTGGTCATTGAAGACGATCACAACCTAGCCCGAGCGGTGACGAACCTGCTCGAAGACGACGGATTCGCCGTCGTGCAACGCCACGACGGCGAGACCGGATTCGCCGAGGGCCTCGAGGGCGACTACGACGTCATCTTGTTGGACCTCATGTTGCCGAAGCGAAACGGGTTCAGTGTCTGCGCGGACCTGCGCGCCGCCGGCGTGCACACGCCGTTACTGATGCTCACCGCCAAGGACGGTGAGTTGGACGAGGTCGAGGGCCTCGAGGTCGGGGCCGACGACTTCTTGCACAAGCCCTTCGAGAACTCGATCCTGATGGCCCATCTCCACGCACTGTTGCGTCGACACGACCGGGGTCGCCCGCAGCCCCTCACCGCCGGACCGATCTCGCTCGACCCCCTGCGCCGTTCGGTCGTCGCCTACGGCCGCGACGTCACGCTGACGCCGCGCGAGTTCGCCCTCCTCGAATACCTGATGGGGAGGGCGAATGAGTCCATTCCGAAGAGCGACATCCTCCGCATGGTCTGGGGGAGCAGCTTCGACGGCGACCCCAACATCGTCGAGGTCTACATCGGCTACCTCCGTCGCAAGATCGACCAGGCGCCGTTCGAATCGGTGATCCGCACCGTGCGGGGCATCGGTTACAGCGTTCGCGGGGACTAGTGCCGCCGATTCACAAGTTCTCGATTCGGGCGCGCCTGACCTTCATCTTCGTCGTCGCCGTGGCGGCGATTCTCAGCATCACCGGCGTGTCGCTGGTGCACCTCGTGCGTCATTCTCTGGCGAGCGACGCCGATAACCTGATTCAAGGTCAGATGATCCGAACCCAGGAGCAGTTCGCGAACGCGAAATCGGCCGACAACTACCGCGTCATCCTCGCAATGCACGGCGACGTCGTGATCCAGGTCACGAATCT